>DASQCY010000492.1:0-1910 GCA_035634495.1 Allostellaceae bacterium | reverse complement strand
GGCCGGAGGCTATGGGTCCACAACGGGATCCCGGAAACGGCGAGCCTGCTCGGCAGCGCCAGCCCGGCAGTCGAAGGCGAAGTTGTTGTGGTCGCCTATTCTTCGGGCGAGATCTACGCGCTCACTGTCGAGACCGGGAGGCCGCTGTGGTCCGACAGTCTCGCCTCGACCCGCAGCGTCGATGCGGTCTCTGCTCTCGCCGATATCCGCGGGTGGCCGGTCATCGACCGCGGCCGGGTCTTTGCCGCCAGCCATAGCGGACGAATGGCGGCGATCGATCTCAGAACCGGCGAGCGAGCCTGGGAGCAGGAACTCGGCAGCACTCACAGCATCTGGGTGGCCGGGGATTACGTTTATCTCCTGTCGACCGACAACGAGTTGATCTGCCTGACGCGGAACGAGGGCAAGGTGCGTTGGGTACGCCTGCTCCCGAGTTACCAGGACGAGAAGAAAAGAAAGGATCCGATGACCTGGGCGGGTCCGGTGCTTGGCGGCGACCGTCTGATCGTCCTCTCCTCCGACGGCGGCGCGATATCGATATCGCCCTATACCGGCGATCCGCTTGGTCGCGAGGATATGTCGGCCGGTGGGTATTTCGCGCCGGTTATCGCCGACAATACCCTTTATGTGCTGACCGACGACGCCAAACTGTCGGTCTATCGCTGATCGGATCGCCTGGGCGCAATCTCTGCGATGAGCTTCGCGGTCGCCATTTTGGGACGACCGAATGTCGGCAAGTCGACGCTTTTCAACCGGCTCGTCGGCCGGCGGCTGGCCCTCGTCGACGATACCCCCGGGCTGACCCGCGACCGCCGGGAGGGGGAGGGACGGATCGCCGATCTCGGCTTTCGCGTCATCGACACAGCCGGCCTCGAAGAGGCCGCACCCGTGTCTCTTGAGGGTCGGATGCGGGCGCACACCGAGCGGGCGCTCGCTGCGGCGGACGTAACCCTGCTCGTCATCGACGCACGCGAGGGCATCACCGAAGCCGACCGCCATTTCGCCGGCTGGCTGCGACGCAGCGGTAAACCCGTCGTGCTCGTCGCGAACAAGACCGAGGGTCGAGCCACCCTTCCCGGGGTCGGCGAGGCCTACCGGCTTGGCCTTGGCGACCCGGTGCCGATCTCGGCCGAGCATGGTGAGGGTCTGGCCGGACTTTATGAGCGGCTGAGACCATTTGCCGTTGACCGGGCCGCCGACGCCGCTCCGGCCGAGCACGAGAAACCGTTGCAGCTCGCCATCGTCGGCCGTCCCAATGTCGGGAAATCCACCCTCGCCAACCGCCTGATCGGGGAAGACCGGTTGTTGACCGGTCCCGAGGCGGGAATCACCCGCGACGCGATCGCCGTCGACTGGATGTGGGGCGGCCGCCCAATTCGCCTCGTTGATACCGCCGGCCTGCGCCGTAGACCTCGGGTCGAGGGGAAGCTCGAAGAGCTCTCGGTCGGAGATGCATTGCGCGCGATCCGCTTTGCCGAAACCGTGATTCTGGTGCTCGACGCGTTGCAGCCGTTCGAGCGGCAAGATCTGACGATCGCCCGGCTCGTCGCCGACGAGGGGCGCGCGCTGGTGCTGGCGGCGAGCAAGTGGGACGCGGTCGCCGAGCCTGCGGCGGTTCTGAAGCGCTTGCGCGAGCGGGCATCGATCTCGCTCCCTCAGCTCCAGGGCGTTGCTCTCGTCCCGGTATCGGGGCTGATCGGTTTCGGGCTCGATGTGATGATGAAAGCCGTCTGCGCCGCGGACGAGGTGTGGAACCGGCGGGTGACGACCGCGGACCTCAACCGCTGGCTCGCAGCCGTCCAAGAGCGCCATCCCCCGCCGCTCGTCGCCGGCCGCCAGTTGCGCTTGCGCTACGTGACCCAGGTCAACACCCGGCCGCCGAGCTTCGCGCTGTTCGCCTCGAAACCGGG
>DASQCY010000491.1:0-1659 GCA_035634495.1 Allostellaceae bacterium | reverse complement strand
ATCATCGACGATCCGCTAAAGCCCGAAGAGGCACTCTCGCAAGCCCAGCGCCAGGCAGCGAACGAGTGGTTCGACCACACCCTCTACTCGCGCCTCAACGACAAGCGGAAGGGTGCGATCGTCCTGATCATGCACCGGCTGTACGAGGACGACCTGGTCGGCCACGTGCTGGCGCAGGAGCCATGGGAGGTCGTGCGCTTCCCGGCGATCGCCGAGGACGACGAGACGCACATGATCGAGGCGCCGTTGGAGAGCCGCTGCGTCACCCGGGCATATGGCGAGGCCTTGCATCCCGAGCGCGAGCCGCTCGCCATGCTCGAGCAGATCCGCCGCACGATCGGCGAGTACAATTTCGCCGGCCAGTACCAGCAGGCGCCGACACCGCAAGGCGGTGGGCTCGTCAAGGCGGTGTGGTTCAGGAATTACGCGCCGAACGAGCGGCCGGGGGAGTTCGACCGCGTCGTGCAGAGCTGGGACACTGCCAACAAGGCGAGCGAGCTGAGCGATTTCAGCGTGTGCACGAGCTGGGGGATCAAGGGCAAGGACCTTTACCTGCTGCATGTGCTGCGCCGGCGCATGGAATATCCCGAATTGAAGCGCGCAGTGCGCGATCAGCGTGATGCATTCGGGGCGAGTGTTGTGCTGATCGAGGACAAGGCCTCCGGCACCCAGCTGATCCAGGAGCTGATCGCCGACGGTCTCCACGCGGTCACCCGCTATCAGCCGCAGGCCGACAAGATCATGCGCATGCACGCCCAGACCGCGATGATCGAGAATGGCTTTGTGCACCTGCCGAAGGAGGCGGCATGGCTCGCCGACTACCTGCACGAGCTGACCGCCTTCCCGAAAGGCAAGCACGACGACCAGGTTGATTCGACCGCCCAGATGCTCGACTGGTTCAAGCGGGCCGGCAGCGGCCCTACCTCCAACGCCGGGATCTACCAGTATTATAAAGAGCTCGCCGAGCAGGCGCGCACGCAGACGCCGAAGCCCGCGCCATTATCGACGTTGTTGCCGATCCTCCGGCGATGGTGACCTGTGCCATTGGGTCATCACGACCCAACTCAGTTCTTCGACAGCCCCGGCGCTGGACAGGGCGCTTCAACCGACGGATGATCCGTTCGGGCCCGTGGAGTGCGGCCATGGATGTCGGGGGTTGGCTGAGAAGTCTCGGCCTCGGCCAGTACGAGGCGCTCTTTCGCGCGAGTGAAATCGACGCCGATATCCTGCCGGAGCTGACCGAGACCGACCTCGAGAAGCTCGGTGTGCCGCTCGGGCACCGCAAGCGTCTCCTCAGAGCCATCTCCGGTTTGGCCGCCCCCGAGACGTCGGCGGCGCGGTCCGCATCGACCGTTCCGAGGCCGCAAGACGCCGCCGAGCGGCGACAATTGACTGTGATGTTCTGCGACCTCGTCGGCTCGACGGCGTTGTCGGTGCGGTTCGACCCCGAAGAATTGCGCGAGGAGATCCGCGCCTATCAGAACGCCGTTTCCGGTGTCGTCGCGCGCTATGACGGCTTTGTCGCCAAATACATGGGCGACGGGGTGCTGGTCTATTTTGGCTATCCGCGGGCGCATGAGGACGACGCGGAACGGGCGGTGCGAGCCGGGCTGAAGCTAGTCGGCACTATAGACAAGGTCCCGTCCCGAACGGAGGCCG
>DASQCY010000490.1:0-3747 GCA_035634495.1 Allostellaceae bacterium | reverse complement strand
GATGGTGCTGCTCTTCTTGCACCTCTATTTTGCCCCGTGGCGCCGGTTCCGCACCGCGGTCGCGCGACAGGACTGGGCCGAGGGCGGGCGGCAGCTGGGCCAGATCCGCACCATCGTGACCATCAACTTGGTGCTTGGGGTGATTGTCGTCGCGATTGGCAGCAGCGGACGATATTGGGGCTGAGAGCGAGCGGCTATCGGGCTTCGGCGCGGCGGGAGAAAGGCTGCGGGTCGAGCCACCGCAAGCCGGCGTCCATCGAGGTCTTCCCGTCCGGCGAAATCCAGGTGACCTTTAATCCGCCATTGCCGCGCGGCTGAAAGCGCAGCGTGCTCTTGCCATTTTCCTCGAAGACGAAGTCGTCATCGACCAGGCGGCCCTGGCGCCGGGTCCATTCGGCCGGCTCGTCTTCGTCGATCCCCGGCCCAATGGCGTAGACCGCCGCGAGTTCCTGCCCGTGTGTCGCCTCGATAGCGACGAGTAGTTCTCTCCCGTTCGGATAGAGCCCGTACCAGGTGCCGTAGACGGCTTTCCCTTGCCCAAAGACGGGCGCACCCGACACAGCGGGCGCCGAAGCACCGATTGCCGGCGCCGCGATAAGCGCTGGCGCCTGCGGATGGAGAAGCTCGTCCGGCAGGCGCAGTTCGGTACTGGGCGCCTCGCCCCACACCGGCTGGCAAACGAGCTCGCCCTTGAGCGCGTCGGCATCGACAAAATCATCGATGCATCTGCCAAACCGGCGCAGGAACAGGCCAGTTGACGATGCCCAATGCCCGACGAGAAAGGCCGGCTGATCGACGACCGCAAAACCAAGCCCGTGCTCGGAAAGGATCGCTCGCGACCGCTCCCCGCGTCCACCCGGGTCAAAGTCGTCGCCGTGGAAATAGAACAGCATCACCCGGGCCCGCTTGACCTGCTCGAGCAGCGGGTAGAGGCGGATCGCGTTGAGACGCCAAGAGCTGTAGGATTCGTCGAAGCTGCCGAACGCCGCTGGCGCGGTCGCGACGACCGCGTCGACATCTTCCGAGGCATCGGCCGCCATCAGCGCAAGAAAGGCGCCGAAAGACTGTCCCGCCAAAGCGATGCGGCGATAGCCCTTGTGTTTGAGCCGGGCTATGTGGTCGACGAGGCGCCGTGTACTGTCGGTCAGGGTGTCGCCGTCGCGCGGGCGATCGAAGCGCAATACATCCCAGCCGTTATCGCGCAGGACCCGGAGAAATGGCGGCGTCGCCGACTCGGAGTCTTCGACCGTAGTCGAGCGGCCGTGGCTCCAGACGAGGACCCCCATCGCGCGCTCGGGGCCCAGCAAGTCCTGCTCGAACGCAGGATCGAGCCCCATTCCCGCGACCGGCATATTGTCCAAAATCGCAATGACGAGGACGACAGCAGGCACTCTGGCCAAAAAACACCGCCTCATCCCTCGTTCCCCGTCCCTTGCCTTGACCCAGGCTGCGCGACGGAAGTCTAACGAAGGGTCGCCCTTTGTGTCACTTCGTAAACAAAAGACGAGGGCTGAAACTCCGACGCCAAGGCGTTGAGGAGCCAGCGGTTTTCGCGAGCCGCGACGAACTGGCGCAGATCTCTGTCGGGTAAAGTTATCACGCCTCCCGCAGGGTCATCAGAACCACGGCGGCGAGAAGCACGCCAAAAGCCTCGAAGCCGGTATTGATTTGGCCGAACGCCATGCTCAACAAAGTGGCTGCAAGAGTGGCGGATCCGATCAGCAGCGGCATGACGCGATCCCAGTGTTTGACTTGGGGGCGAAAAACGCGATGTAACGGTTAAGGCATTACCGTTATTCCCCACCTTCGGAGGAATGGGATGGGAATCCTCTACGTCGCGCGCAGCGCCAGGCTCTGCCGCTGGGCGTCGGATGTCGGACTCGGCAAGCATGTCTACAAGGTCGGGGTTGCGCCGAGCGACCCCAAGGCGCTCGCCGCCGCAGGCTGGGCCGGTGAGACCGACTGGACGATCACCCGCAAGCAAACAATAGAAGATTTGAGCGAAGGTGAAGCGCTGGCACGGCTCGCGTCTAAGGAAAAGCTCATCGATCCCAACCTCTACCCCAAGCTCAAAGGGGCCAATGGAGTATTCCGGCTCGCTCCTGCCCGGGTCGAGAGTCACATTATCGTAACGCGCGCGCTTGCCGGAGAGAGTGACCGGGTCGAGATCAAGCTGAAACCGACCGATTTCGCCGACTACCTGATCCACAACACGCTGCGGTAGGACGCGTGCGCAGCGGAAGGGCGAGTTGACGCTTCCTTCGTCAAATATCGAGGAACACGGTTTCGGTCTCCCCGAGCGCGCCGCGCTGCAGGCGAATGTCTATTCGCCAAACATCCGCACCTTCGGCGTTGGCGATCAAGGTGGCGCGGCGCCTCGGGTCTTCGATCGAGGACAATAGCGGATCGATTTCGTTGAGCGGATCGCCGGCAAAATAGGCGCGGGTGACGAGACCCTTGAGCAGGCCGCGCGCGAGGATGGTGATAGCGACGTGAGGCGCCTGTTGCGTGTTGCCGCGGCCGGGAACCGGCCCCGGCCTGAGAGTCTTGAAAAGGAATCTGCCCGCTTCATCCGTGCGCGACCGGCCAAAGCCCGGGAAATGTTCGTCCGAGGGCGGGTCGGCTTGCCACAGCTCGACCGCGGCATCCGTTACCGGATTGCCGTCGCCGTCGATGATGGTGCCGGTCAGCGTAACCTCTTGGCCCGCGGCACCTAACCGCGTCAAATCGGCCCATTCCGGGTGTTCGATCAGGTGCCAGAAGGGTCCGATGGTCTGGCTGCTGGTGGCGCTTGGCATCCTCAGCCTCCACAGAAGTGAAAATCGACGATCCAGAGTGAGGCCGGATGCCGCCTTCTGCAATGCCAACCGAGCCAGCCGCCGCGAGTTCGGTTCAACCCCGCCGATGCAGCAGATCCGTGGCCCGGCTTTTGCACTATAAACTCGGTTCGCGTAAGGTCCGCGAGATAACGAAGTGAGGGTTAGGGGCGTGTTTGCCTATATCGTCAGACGCATTTTAGCGACCATCCCGGTCATGGTGGTCGTGGCGCTGTTCGTCTTCTCGCTCCTACATCTGAGCCCCGGGGACCCTGCGGTGATCATCGCCGGCGATACCGCGACTTTGGACGACATCGCCCGGATCCGGCAGAAGCTCGGCCTCGACCAGCCGCTCTACGTCCAGTTCGCGACCTGGGTGTGGGGTCTGCTGCACGGCGATCTCGGCATCTCGATCTTTACCAACCTGCCAGTCTCCAAGCTGATCGCCCAGCGGGTCGAGCCGACCGTCACCTTGACGATCTCGACACTGATCGTCTCGGTTCTTGCGGCGGTCCCGATGGGCGTGCTCGCCGCATGGAAGGCCGGCTCGTGGATCGACCGCGTGGTCATGGTCTTCGCGGTGCTCGGGTTTTCCGTACCGGTCTTCGTGCTCGCCTACCTGTTGATCTATGTTTTTGCGATCTCCACCGACCTGTTGCCGGTGCAGGGCTTTGTCACCATCGGCGGCGGTCTGGTACCATTCTTGTCGCACCTCGTGATGCCGACCCTCGCCCTCGGCATGGTCTTTGCCGCGTTGATCGCCCGCATGACGCGCGCCAGCATGCTCGATGTCTTGGCCCAGGATTATATCCGCACCGCGCAGGCCAAGGGCTTGGCGAACGACAAGGTGCTGATCGGCCATGCGCTGAAGAACGCCGCCGTGCCGATCGCGACGATCATCGGTATCGGAGTGGCCGCGCTGATCTCCGGC
>DASQCY010000489.1:0-2016 GCA_035634495.1 Allostellaceae bacterium | reverse complement strand
TCCGCCCTCGACGAAGCAGCCCGGCTCGTCATCGAACGCATCGCTAGTAGTGATGCGCTTTATCACGATTGCGAGCACACGGCGCTCGTGACCCTGTGCGTCCAGGACATTTTGCACGGCCGGCTTCTCGAGCGGACAATCTCGCCCTTCGACTGGTGCCACACCATTCTGGCCGCGTTAAACCACGACATCGGATATGTGCGCGGGATCTGCGCCGGTGACACGGCCGATCACTTCGTGATCGATGCCGCCGGCAACACGGTGGTGCCGCCGCGCGGGGCTTCCGACGCCTTTTTGATGCCCTATCACGTCGAGCGGGGGAAGATCTTTGTCAAGGATCGCTTTGCGCCCGTTCCGTACATCGACGAAGAGCGCATCGCCGCCGCCATCGAGTTGACGCGTTTCCCGGTTCCGGATGACGAAGACCACGCCGCCACCGACACCGATGCGGGCTTGGTCAGAGCCGGTGATCTAATCGGGCAATTGGGCGATCCGCTCTACCCGCGCAAACTCAACGCGCTCTTTCACGAATTCGCCGAAACCGGCGTTCATGAGAAGCTCGGCTATACCAGCCCCGCCGATCTCGTCGACCATTATCCGCAATTCTATTGGAGCAAGATCGAGCGCTATATCGGTGATGCACTGCGTTACCTAGAGATGACGATGGAGGGTAAGCTATGGATCGCTACTCTCTACAGCCACATCTTCGCGATCGAGCATAACCGCCGACGGATCGGCCCGCAGCCCGGGCCGGCACAGCTGCAGGGGTAGGGCGCGGAGTTAGGCGCCGGACAGCCATTTGTCCCCGGTCCGCACGAGCGGCGCCACCTCGCGCGCAAACTCGTCGTCGACGGTGTATTCGTAGCAGCAGATTCGGTCGGCCTCCGGATAGGCCGCCGTGATCGCGGCCAGCGCCTCCGCCAATGTGTCGAAATCGCCGGTATATTGCAGCCGGCTGTTCCATACGCCGCGCCGCGCCCGGCTCAGCCGCCCGATCGTGGGCTCGCTGGTCTCCGGCATGCGGTCGATATAGGCGGTAATCTCGATACTGACTGGCTCGTTGTCACGCGTCTCGTCGCGGGTAATTTCGACCCGAAAGGTTTGATACGCCATCGCCCCAATCTATATTCGGTGGGTGATACGCCGCCAGACTAGAGTGCCGGTCCAGGGCTGCCGAGGGCGTTTTTGGTAAGGCCCTTCGTGATGACGTCGTAGGCCTCGTCGACCGAGTCGGTGCGATGGAAGAGGTCGAGATCGGCTGGGCTAATCGTGCCGTATTTAACCAGCGCGTCGAAGTTAATCAACTCGTCCCAGTATTCGGCGCCAAAGAGCACAATCGGCATGCGCTTGCGTGTCTTGCGCGTCTGTACCAGGGTTAGGATCTCGAACAGCTCGTCGAGCGTGCCATAGCCGCCCGGGAACAGCACAACCGCCTTGGCTAGGTAAACAAACCAGAACTTCCGCATGAAGAAGTAATGGAAGTAGAAATGCAGTTCCCGGCTGACATAGGGGTTGTCGAATTCTTCGTTTGGGATCGAGATCGTCAACCCGACGTTGACCCCCCGCGCCTCGGAAGCGCCGCGATTGGCTGCCTCCATGATGCCGGGACCGCCCCCGGTGCAGACGACAAAGCGCCGCTCCTCGCGGTCGAGCTGTTTTGACCAGACCGTCAAGCGCCGGGCGAGGTCCCGCGCCGCCTCGTAGTAGATCGAGAGCCGCAGGGCCGTTTGTGCCGCCTCGACGCCCTGTCCCACCCGCTCCGCCTCGGCCAGCGCAGCCTTAGCTGCCTCCTCCGAGCCCAACCGCGCCGATCCCATGAAGACGATCGTGTCTTGGACGTTATGCCGCTGGAAGCGATAGAGCGGCTCCATGTACTCCGCCAGGATACGCAGGGCGCGCGCATCCTTGCTTTCGAGAAAACGCGTATCCTGATAGGCCTTGGGACGGCGATGGGTTGGTTTAACGGGCTTGTCCAATCTGCACCTCGGTTGTATCTGGTTCTCGTCCTTGATGAAT
>DASQCY010000488.1:0-2145 GCA_035634495.1 Allostellaceae bacterium | reverse complement strand
CCAACCGATCAAAATCGAGCGAACCGGGGCCGGCGTTGCAGTCGAAACACTCGACCTCGATCTGCCGGACGGGCGGCCGCTGCGGCAGGACATCACGCTCGCGGCGGGTCCCGGCAAGCCCTTGCTGATCACCGGTCCCTCCGGGGTTGGCAAGAGCACGGTGCTGCGCGCGATCGCCGGGCTGTGGCCGTTCGGGCGAGGCCATGTCCGGGTGGCCGATGGCCATGCTCTGTTTCTTCCTCAGCGACCCTATCTCCCGCTCGGCACGCTGGCTGACGCGCTCGCTTATCCCTGCGCCGCGGCCGAGCTGCCCCGCGAGCAGCTCGTCGAGGCGCTGCACGCCGTCGGCCTGCCGCAGCTCAGCGAGCAGCTCGATGAGGAGGGTAACTGGGCGCAACGCCTGTCGATCGGGGAGCAGCAGCGCGTCGCTTTTGCCCGGGTGTTCCTCGCCCGCCCGGAAATCGTCTTTCTCGACGAGGCGACCTCGGCTCTCGACGAGGCTGCGGAAATGTCGCTCTACCGGTTGTTGCGAGAGGCACCTTGGCGGCCGACGATTGTCAGCATCGGTCATCACGGCACATTGCAACGCTTTCACGATACGGTTGTCGATCTTGCCCACCAGCCGGTCTCCGAAGCAGCGGCCAGCTGACCAGGTGCGGGGAGAAGCGGGATGAGCGACGCAGAAGATCCGTTGCGGGCCGTCCGGATCGGCAAGCTCGAAAGCCTCAGGGCGCAGGGGATCGATCCTTATCCTTACGCCTTTGCTCGCAGCCGAGAGGCGGCCGACCTCGAGCGCCACTATGCCGGGCTGACCGCAGGTGCCGAAACCGGCGAACACGTGCATGTCGCCGGCCGCATCCGGGCGATCCGTAACAGCGGCATGTTCATTGACCTGCACGACGCTTCCGGGAAGATCCAGATCTTTTGTCACCGGAACAACCTGTCGGCGGAGGGGCTCGCCGTCGTACGGCTTCTCGACATTGGCGACCTGATCGGCGTGCAAGGGCTGGTGCGGCGCACTTCGCGCGGCGAGCTCACCGTCGACGCCGACACGGTCGCCGTGTTGGCCAAAACGCTGCGCCCGCTGCCCGAGAAATATCACGGTCTCGCGGACGTCGAGCTGCGCTACCGGCAGCGCTATCTCGACCTGATCATGAACTCGGAGAGCCGGGAGACCCTGCGCCGGCGCAGCCGGATCATTGCGACGATCCGCAGCCATCTCGTCGAGCGCGGCTATCTCGAGGTCGAGACGCCGATGCTGCACACGCTCCCCGGCGGCGCCTCTGCGAAGCCGTTCGTCACGCACCACAACGCGCTCGACATCGACCTCTATCTGCGGATCGCGCCTGAGCTGCATTTGAAGCGGCTGTTGGTCGGCGGGCTCGCCGACAAAGTGTTCGAGATCAACCGTAATTTTCGCAACGAAGGAATTTCACCGCGGCACAACCCCGAATTCACGATGCTCGAGCTTTACGAGGCCTATGTCGATTACACCGCGATGATGCGGCTGACCGAAGAGCTTATTACGTCTGTCGCCGAAGCCGTCCTCGGGACCCTCCGAATCAACTATGGCGGCAGTGTCATCGATTTGTCCCCGCCGTGGCCGCGGCGCGGCATGGCCGAGCTGGTGCATGCGGCGACCGGGGTGGATTTTCTCGCCTTCGCGGATGCTGAGACGGCGCGCCGGGAAGCCGCGGCGCTTGGCGTCGCATTGACGGGTAGCGAGAATTGGGGACAGACGCTCGAGGCGGCCTTCGCCGCGCGCGTCGAGGACACCCTGATCCAGCCGATCCATGTCACCGGGTTTCCGCGAGACATCTCGCCCTTGGCCAAGGCCGATCGCGCCGATCCGCGTCTGGTCGAACGGTTCGAGACCTATATCTACGGCTGGGAGATCACCAACGCCTTTTCCGAGCTGACCGATCCGCAGGACCAGCGGGCCCGCTTCGAAGCACAAATGCAGGCACGGGCGGCGGGCGACGAGGAGGCGCAGCCGCTCGATGAGGACTATGTGACCGCTCTCGAATATGGGCTGCCGCCGTGCGGCGGGCTCGGCATCGGCATCGATCGGCTGGTCATGCTGTTGACCGACAGCCCGTCGATCCGCGACGTGATCGCCTTCCCCACCCTGCGGCCCCGGTAACC
>DASQCY010000487.1:0-1635 GCA_035634495.1 Allostellaceae bacterium | reverse complement strand
GGACCGGCTGATTTAGATTTAGGTCAGCTGAGGTCACGAGGCCGGTGTGGCGCTGCACCTCTTCTGCCGTCATTCGTGGCATCATAAATCACGCCGCGATCAAGCCTTTGCGGCGGCTCCAGTCCAGCACCGCGTCGATGCATTGCTGCAGCTGCCGGGGCTGGTTCTTATAATAATGCGTCGCACCCTCGATCCCGACATACTCCTTGTCCGGCGTCGCCAGCGCCGTGCGGATCGCCGGGTTGTGTGAGGCGGGCACCGCGTCGTCCGCCTGGTTCTCGACCTGCAATACCGGGGTGCGGCGGATGCGGGCGGCATTCTGCGGCCCCTTCGCGTTCGAGAGGTCATAGCTCCACTGCGACAGCCACGAGCGCAGCGACGAGTAGCGCGCGAGCCCGGCAGGAGAGGTGTTGACGGCGCGCGGATCGCCCATATAGCACCAGCCCGGCCGCCGCCCGTTCGGGTCGATCGCGGGATCGAGCCAGCGCACATCGCACATCGTGCGGTGCACCACGAAGCAGCGCTCGACCTCGGCCGTACCCCGTCGCCGCAGCGTGTCAAGCCGCTCCCGGCACCAAGCCGTGATCTTGCGGTTGCGCGCGATCTGCGCCGCCCGGAAGTGCGCGACGAACTCCTCGGAGTAGGGCGCCTGGTGTGGGCAGGTGGCGTCGTAGATGTCGAATTCCCGGTCGCGCCGGTCCGGATCCCGTTCGTCGGTTACCGACGGGTCGAGCCATTCGGTCAAGGTCTCGGCCCGCGACAGATGCGCGGCGATAAAGACGACGCCGTCGGCCGGTTCGAGACCGGCGCGCGCAAGGTCCACCGGGTCGCCGGCCGGGGTTGCGGTGATCGACGGCGCCTCGGCCTCCGCCTGGTAGAACAGCGACAGCGAACCGCCGCCCGACCAGCCGACGAGGATCACCTTCTCGTACTCGCGGGCGCGCGCGTCCCTGACCCAGGCGCCCATGTCGATCGCGACCTTCTCCATGATCAGGCCGCTGTCGTTTTTCGGGTAGCGGCTCGCCGCGCACAGCACATGCAGCCCGGCGCCGGCGAGCGCCTGTGGCATCGGCAGCAATTGCAGCGTGCCCGAAGGGTGCATGAACAAATAGAGCGTCTTTGACGGCGCTCGCGGGATCAGGTACTGGCCCTCGAGCCACACCTGCCCCGAGCCGGCGGCGAAGCCGTAGGTCTCGGCGAAGGCCGCGGTATCGGGGAAATTGAGGATTGCCGGGACGCGCGTCCAGCCGCTATCGCCGTTCGCCATCAGCGGTGCCCGGCGAAGGCGGGCGATACCTCGGCCATGAGGCGGGTTTAGAGATCAGCCTTTGCTGTCTGCCAGCGCGTGAGCGCTTCGTGCGGTTTCGACAAGGCTGGGTCCATGATTTCCTGGTGCACGCCGGTATCGGCGGTCAACTCGACAATGTAGCCGTTCGGGTCGCGGAAATAGATCGACCGGCAGAAGCCGTGGTCGACCGGTCCGCGCACTTCCATGCCGCGTTCCCGCCCTTTGTCGAGCATGTGCTCGAACACATCGTTGTCGACCGCCAGTGCTATGTGCAGGTCAAGGCCGTCCTGTTTCTTGAACTCGAACGGCCTCTTCGGCGCCTCGAAAAAGGCAAGGCATGAACCGTC
>DASQCY010000486.1:0-6200 GCA_035634495.1 Allostellaceae bacterium | reverse complement strand
GCGATGACCTCGCCTTGCTCGGTGATGCGAATGGCGCCTTGGACGGCGCCGGCAGGCTGGGCAAGGATCGCCTGGTAGCTGGGCCCACCGCCGCGGCCGACCGAGCCGCCGCGGCCATGAAACAGGCGCAGCCCGACATCGTGGCGCCGGAACACCTCGACGAGTGCCAATTCGGCTTTGTAGAGCTCCCAGCCGGAGGTCAGGAACCCGCCATCCTTGTTGCTGTCGGAATAGCCGAGCATGACCTCCTGCACGAGGTCTCGGCTTTCCAGCAAGCGCATGTATTCGGACAGGCCCAGCAGTTCATCCATCACCTCGCCGCAATGGCGCAAATCATCGATCGTTTCGAACAGCGGGACGATATCGAGGTCGAGCACTCCCTCGCGCGGCCGCAGCAGACCCGCTTCTTTCAACAGCACCGCGGTTTCGAGGATGTCTGAGACGCCGGTGGTCTGGGAGATTACATAATGCGGCATGCAAGCTCGCCCGTAGTGGCGATGCGCCTCGGCGGTCGCGCGGAGGATCGCCAGTTCGCTCGCGGTCTCCGCCGAATAGGATAGAAAAGCAGAGGCCAGCGGTCGCGCCGTGCCGAGCTCCGCCAGCAGCAGGCGGATGCGCTCCGGCTCGGCAAGAGCGGCGTAGTCGAGGTCCGGTTGCACGAGACCGAGCATTTCGCCGACCGTGCATCCGTGCGCGTCGGAGTTCTGGCGCAAATCGAGCGCGGCGAGATGAAAGCCAAAAGCATCGACCGCGCGTCGCAAATTCTTCAGGCGGCCCTCGGCCAGGATCCCGGAGCCGTTGGCGACAAGCGAGCGGTCGAGGATAACAAGATCGGCCAGCAATTCGCCGCTGTCGCGATAGGGCGGTGCCTCGCCGACGGCGTGCTGCGGGGCTTCGAGATGATCGAGCATCCTCGCTGTCGCGGCGAGCCGAGCATAGATCCCGGTGATTGCCCGCCGGTAAGGCTCGTCCTGCCGGTTGGCAGAGCGGTCGGGCGAGCGCGCGGCGAGCTCTTCGAGCGCATCCGTAACGCCGACCAGTCGCTCGTCGAGCGAAAGCTCGCCGCCGAGGAGATGGAGCTCGTCGAGATAGTATCTGAGGGCGCGACTGCTCTGCGCCCGCAGAGCGGCGCGCAACACCTCCTCGGTTACAAACGGGTTGCCGTCACGATCGCCGCCGATCCAGCTGCCGATCCGCAGGAAGGACGGGAGGCTATCCGTCGGGGCCACCTCGGCGTTCGCAAGTTCTTTTTCGAGGTCGGCGTAAAATCGCGGCAATTCAGACAGGAACGTATGATCGTAATAGGAGACGCCATTAGCGATTTCGTCGATCACGCGAAGACGGGTTCTGCGCAACAGGTTTGTCTGCCACAACGTCAGGACCGCCCGACGCAGCGCCGCCTCGTTGGCAGCGAGCTCAGCCGCGGTCAGCGGCCGTCGGTCGCGTTCGTCCAGCAGGTCGGCGATCTCCATCTCGCGGTCGATCATGCTCTGGCGCCGCACTTCGGTCGGATGTGCGGTCAGTACCGGCACGACCATTGCACCGTCGAAGAAAGCCCGGAGACGTGCGGGTGGGATGCCGGCCTCGCGCGCTCGGGCAAGCGCATGGGTCATCGTGCCTTCGCGAGGTGCGGAAGAGGTCAGGTGATGAGCACGGGTGCGGCGGATGTGGTGCTGGTCCTCGGCGATGTTGGCGAGATGCGAAAAAAAGCCGAAGGCGCGAATGATCTGAAGCGCCTCGGCCGGCGGCAGGCTGTTCAATGTCGCTTCGAGATCGCGGCGCGCCGTAACATCCTCGTCGCGGCGGAAGCGGACCGAGTTTTGGCGAATATGCTCGACGGTGTCGAAGACTGCCTCGCCAGCCTGCTCGCGTACCGTGTCGCCAAGAATGCGGCCGAGTAGGCGAATATCGTCGCGCAGCGGCAGGTCTTTGTCTTCGGCCTCGACTGCCTCCGGTTTCGGCATGACCTCCCCTTTTCTGCCCGCCGTCGAAAGGCGGAGATATTGCCTTCCCTTCGCGCAGCTAGGCAATCGCCGCCAGCTTCTTCGTTTCCGCTGTGGGTTCGGCAAACGGGTAATGACAGGCGGCAAACTGCTCGCGGGTAATCTCGCGTAAAGCCGGCATCGCAGTCGTGCATTTCTCGGTCGCCCGCCCGCATCGGCCGTACAGCGGGCAGATGTGCGGGGACGGGTCGACCGGGCTGCGTGGCTCACCCGGCAGGCTGATTCGCGCGGGCCGCCCGACGGCGGCGCCCGGCTTCGGCACGGCCGACAGCAACGCCTGAGTGTAGGGATGCCTGGGCTCGGCGAACACCCGATCGGCTGGCCCGCTTTCGACGATATGGCCGAGATACATGACGAGGATGCGGTCGCACAGAAGCCGCACGACATTGAGGTCGTGGCTGACAAACAGGTAAGAGAAATCGAGCTGCCGCTTCAGATCCTGCAGCATCCGTAGGATCAGGACCTGCACCGACACGTCGAGCGCCGAGGTCGGCTCGTCGAGGATCAGCAGCCGCGGCTCGACCGCGATGGCCCGGGCAATCCCGACGCGAGCCTTCTGCCCGCCGGAAAGCTGGTGCGGAAAACGGCTAAGCAATTCCTGCGGAAGGCCCGTCAGCCGTGCTACCTCCTCGACTCGAGAGCGCAATGCAGGGCCGGAAAGATGCTGCAAGCGCAACAACGGGTCGGCGATGGCGCGGAACGCGGTGAAGCGCGGGTTGAGGCTGTCGGTCGCGTCCTGAAACACCACCTGGATGTGCACGCGCTGCGGCGCGAGGCCGAAACGCCGCGCCGGCACTTTGCCAATTTCCGCTCCATCAAAGAGGATCGAGCCATCGGTGACGTCGAGCAATCTCGCAATCAGCCGAACGATGGTGGATTTACCGCAACCTGATTCGCCGAGAAGCCCGACCGTCTCGCCGGGTCCGATTGTGAAACTGACATCGTCGACCGCGTGCAGAAAAGAGGGTGCAAGGCCACGCCGCCAGACCCGCTGCTTGCCGATCGGGTAGAGCTTCCGCAGCCCCTCGACGGCGAGGAGGGGTCGAGCCGATCTCATAGCGGAAAATGACACGCTACCCCCCGGCCTTCGCCCACTGCCCGGCGCGGCAGCGGCCGGTCGAGACAGGCGGGAGCGGCGCGCTCGCAGCGCTCGCTGTAGCGGCAGAGCGGCAGATCCACGCGACGCAAATCGGGGAGTGCGCCGGGGATGGCGGCCAGCGCCTCCAGGTTCGGCGCACCACCCGGGGTCGCCGCGATCAGCTTTGCCGTATAGGGATGATGCGGCGCAGCAAACAGGGCCACCGTTGGCGCGGTCTCTACGATATGCCCGGCATGCATGACCGCGATATGGTCGCAGTATTCCGAGGCGAGGCCGAGATCGTGCGTTATCAAGAGCGTGGCCATTTTCTGCGAGGCAGCGAGTTCGGCGATCAGGTCCATGATCACCGCCTGGGTTGTGATGTCGAGCCCGGTTGTCGGCTCGTCGGCAATCAGCAATTGCGGTTCGCAGGCGAGTGCCATTGCAATCATGACTCTCTGACACATGCCGCCCGACAGCTCGAACGGATAGGATCGGGCGCGGCGTTCCGGATCGGGAATGCGCACCTTCGCCAGCATTTCAATGGCGCGGCTCGGCGCCTGTGCCGCGGTGACATTGCCGTGCCGCAACAGAATGTCCGCGATCTGCTTGCCAACCGGCCGGATCGGGTTGAGCGCAGTGCGCGGATTTTGAAAGATGATCGCCAATTCGCGCCCGCGGATCTCGGCGATCGCCCTTTCGCTCGCCTGCAATAACTCCAACCCGCCGAACACGATCGTCCCCGAAGTAATGCGCGCCGCCCCGTCGAGAATGCCCATGATCGCGTAGGCCGTAACCGACTTGCCGGAGCCGCTTTCGCCGACGAGCGCCATCGTCTCACCGCGGCGGAGCTCGAACCTGATCCCGTCGACGGCGCGCACAGTTCCACTCCGGGTGCGAAACTCGATTCCGAGATCCTCGACCGCGAGCAGCGGCACGGCGTTGTCGGTGTCCATCATGTCCGCCGCTGTGGGTCGACGATATCGCGCAAACCGTCGCCCATTAGGTTAAAGCAGAACACCGCGGCCATCAGCACGATGCCAGGGAAGAACGCGACCCACCACTCACCCGAGACGATGAAGCTGGCGCCTTCGGCGACCATAATGCCCCATTCCGCGGTCGGCGGGCGCACTCCGAGGCCAATGAAGGAGAGACCCGCCGCGTTGAGGATCGCGTAGCCGAGGGTCAACGACACCTGCACCATCATCAGCGGCATGATGTTTGGCAGCAATTGACCCAGCACGATCCGCGCCTCGCTGTTGCCACACAGCCGCGCCGCCTCGACAAAGCCAGCACTACGCCGGACATTGGCCTCGGCGCGGGCGAGCCGGGCATAGATCGACAGGTTGATAATCGCAGTCGCGTAAACGATGTTGGCGACATTGTTGCCGAGTGCCGCGACAATGCCCATCGCCAGCACGAAGAGCGGAAACGCCATAATCGTGTCGACCCCGCGGCCGACGATCCCGTCTATCCAGCCGCCGTAATAGCCGGCGCCCAGCCCCGCGAGTGTACCGAACCCAAAGGCGAGGGCGACCGAGGTCACGGCGATGCCGAGATCGAGCCGGGTAGCAACGACGATACGGGAGAGAATGTCGCGGCCGAGCTGGTCGGTGCCGAACCAGTGGGCGGCCGAGGGACCGGTCAACGCCTCTGCAGTGTCGCTGGCGAGCGGGTCGTAGGGCGCCAGCACGGGGCCGAGCGCGGCACACAGCGCGAACAGGAAAAACAGGGCGAACGCGAACGCGGTGACCGGGTTTTCACGAACCACATACCCGGCATGGCGCAATGTCGCAGTCATGCTTCGAGCCGGACCCGCGGGTCGACGAGGCCATAGACGAGATCGATGACCAGATTGAGCAGCACGTAGAGCAGCGCCATCATCAGTACAAAGCCTTGCACCGGTGCGTAATCGGAGGCGATCAGCGCCTCGACCGCGTAGGAGCCGAGACCTGGCCAGGCAAACACTTTTTCCACCAGGACATTGGCCCCGAGCATGAACGAGAACACCATGCCCAATGTCGTGATGACCGGCAATACGGCGTTGCGAAAGGCATAGACAAATACGATGCGGTGGCGCGCGAGGCCGCTTGCCCGCGCTGTGCGTATGAACTCGCTGCCGAGTGCCCCGAGCATTGCTGCGCGGGTAATGCGGGCCAACGGCGCTAATGTAAAGATCGCCATTGTGGCCGCCGGCAATACGAGCTGCCCGAGTGCAGCGCGAAACGTCTCGAAATCGCCGGCCAGCAGGCTGTCGATCAGGTAGAAACCGCTATGCTGTGGTGGCGCCGAGTCGAAGACGTCGAGCCGGCCGAGCGGCGCCGGCGCTACACCGAGGAGGTAGTAGAACACATAGACGAGTAGCAGGCCGGTGAAAAACGTCGGCAATGATACGCCGGCGGTCGTGACGACGCGGCATGCGTGATCGACCGGCGATCCGGGCCGCATTGCCGCAGCGATACCGAGCGGCACCGCGATCGCTATCGAGAGACACAGGGCGAGCAGCATCAGCTCGGCCGATGCCGGGAGTCGGGTCAACAGCTCAGTCGTGACGGGTTGCCCGGTGGTCAGCGAGGTGCCGAGATCGCCATGTGCGAGCCGCTGGAGATAATCGAGGAATTGCACCGGCAGGGTGCGGTCGAAGCCGAGCCGATGACGGATTTCTTCGATTGCCTGGCTGGTTGCCGCTGGTCCCGCGAAATAGACTGCGGGGTCGCCCGGCAAGGCCCGGGTCAGCAGAAAGGTGACCACGATCACCCCGGCGATGACCGGTAGCGCGGTTGCTAGGCGGCGTAGGACAATCATCAATGGGACGCGATCAGGTCTTGGCCAACTGCCGGTAATCGAGCTGGCGATGGAACCAGTAGCGATACCCGGTCACGTTCTTCTGCATCGCGACATCGAGCCAGGGCTGGAACAGCGGGATGCGCGGCACATCGTCGAAGGCAATGGTGATGAAGCCTTCGACCTCCTCGTCGTATTTCTTCGGATCGGTCTCGAAACGGGCGGCGTCGATTAGTTTGTCCATCGCCGGATTTTGGTAGGACATGTCGTTGAAAAGCGAGTTCTGCCCGTGGTAGTTCCAATAAAAGAAGTATTCGGGGAAGTCGAGCCAAGCG
>DASQCY010000485.1:0-13631 GCA_035634495.1 Allostellaceae bacterium | reverse complement strand
GATGAAGTGATCAAGCCATCCCGGTGCCAGCGCAGGCACAAAAGCCTCGTCCACGGCGACATCCGACCGCGCCATCGCCGCCTTGAAGCAGTCGAGCTGGCGTTGCGTCCCGGCGGTGCCTCTCGACTTGACCGGCCCGCTGACGACGACGCGGTCGCGCGCCCTTGGGCGCGGCCGCTCGCCCGGTACGCAGGCGATGGTGCCGACACGGTCCATGTCGGCATAGAGGGTGCGGAAGACGTCGCGCTCGCGCGTCGATTCGCGCATGCCGCCGACCTCGCCCGGCTTCAGCGGCCGCGTGCCGAGCTCGGTCATCTGCTGGTCGAACCATCTGATATCGAGCACCGACCAGTATTCGCCGTCGCCGATGCAGTCGAGGCCGATTTCGACCTAGCGCTTCACGACGTCCGCGACCACCGGCACGACCTGTGCCGCGACCTCCTCGCCGCCGACCTCGCCACGCGCGAGGCGGAGGGCTGTCTCCTCGAAGCCCGAGGGTACGGGAAGCCGCCCGACGTGGCTGGTGCGGATCTTTTGTGCGCTATTCTTCATCGGCCTCCTCCGAGGATGCGAATTTATTGCCTCGTCATTCCGGGACGGCTCGTGAGGGTCGGGCCCGGAATCTATGAACACCGGCCCAAGCCATTGATCTTCAAAGCCTGTGTTCATGGGTTCCGGGCTCGCGGGCGAAGCCCGCGCCCAGAAACGACGAATTTTTGCTAATCATTCGCGCGCTCTCCTCCGGTAGCGTCTGGGGTTGTTCCAGTCCGTCCTGCCAACGCTACAATGATCGACATACGATCTCCATCAAGCATGAGGGGGAGCCAGGATGACGACAGAAGGCACGGAGGGAATCCGCAAATCCAATCGCCGCTGGCAATCCGACGTCATCGTCGATCTGGTCAAACGTTACGGCTTTCCCTACGTCGCGCTCAATCCGGGAGCAAGTTTCCGCGGCCTGCACGATTCGCTGGTCAATTATGGCGAAAACGATCCCCCGCTGCTGCTCTGCACCCACGAAAAAATCGCCGTGCAGATCGCGCACGGCTATGCGCGGGCGAAGGGCCTGCCGATGATCGCCATCGTCCATGACGTGGTCGGGCTGCTCCACGCGCCGATGGGCATCTATTACGCTTATATCGATCGCGCGCCGGTGTTCATCATCGGCGCGACCGGCCCCTTGGCCGAACCCAAACGCCGCCCCCTCATCGATTGGATTCATTCCGCCAATGTCCAGGGCGAAGCGATCCGGCACATCGTAAAATGGGACTATCAGCCGGCCAGCATCGACGGCGTGCCGGATGCCTTCGCCCGCGCCTACTCGATCATGATGAGCGCCCGCCAAGGCCCGATCTATATGTGCTACGACGCGGGACTTCAGGAGGCGGCGCTCGATCACGAGGTGCCGCTGCCGCCGCACGATGCCGCCCGGGTGCCGGCGGCGCCGGCCCCCGATCCCGCCGCACTCGCAAACGCGGCCGATGCGTTGGCTGCCGCCGAGCGCCCCGTCATCATCGCGGATTTCGCCGCCAGACCGCCGCACGGCTGGGCGCATGTGATCGCGATTGCCGAAACCTTGGGTGCGCCGGTATGGGACTGCAATTCCCGGCTCAATTTTCCGAGCGACCATCCGCTCAATCTCAGCATGGCGCCGAAGGAGTGTTACGACGGCGCCGATGTGGTGCTGGCACTCGACATCGCCGACTTCGAAGCGCCTACGCATGTGCGCGATATCGCCGCCCGTACCGTGGTCAGCATGGTGCCGCAGACAGCGACATGGATCGACATCGGCTTCACCGATGTCGAGGTCAGCAAGTGGTCGATGGATTACGGCCGCACCTTTCATGCACATCATCGCATGACGGCGGACCCGGTAATCGGGACGACGCAGCTCACAGCACTGCTGCAAGAGCGGATCGGCCGGAATGCGGATCTCGCCGGCAAAATCGCCGCGCGCGCCGCCGAGACCGGCAAGCGGCATCAAAGATTGCGTGCAGAGTGGCGCAAGGAGGCCGAGCAGCACTGGAACAAGGTGCCGATGACCGTACCCCGCTTGGCACTCGAGGTGTGGCAGGCAATCAAAGACGAAGACTGGGTGCTGAGCGCCGGGACATTGCACGGGTGGGCGCGAAAGCTGTGGAACTTCGACCGACCCTATCGCCACGCCGGGCGCGAGCTTGGCACCGGAACGCAGATCGGGATCTCGCTCGGCGTGGCGCTCGCGAACAAAGGCACCGGCCGGCTGGTCGTAGATCTGCAGCCCGACGGCGACTTGATGTATGACGCCGGCGCGCTGTGGATCGCAGCGAAATACCAGATCCCGCTGCTGATCGTCATGTACAACAACCGCGCCTATTACAACGACTGGAACCATCAGATCGTCATCGCGCGCACCCGCGGCACCGATCCGAGCCGCGCCCATATCGGCATGGATCTGTTTGGACCGGCTCCCGACTTCGCCGGCCTCGCCCGCTCGATGGGCTGGTGGGCCGAAGGTCCGATCGAGTACGCCGACGATCTCCAACCGGCGCTCCAGCGGGCCATCGCGCAGGTCAAGAGGGGCAAGCCTGCCCTGGTCGACGCGGTGACGCAGCACCGGTGATGCCGAAATCCTGCTCTCGAAAACGCCGAGATGCTGACAATGCCGGTTGAGTTCCTCGGCTCGTGCTGCCAAGCTGCCGCGGCGGGCGCCGCCTCGGCGCGCCTCGGGCAAATCTCTAGCGGGAGAGGAGACGGACATGGCCATGCAACTCGGGCACGTCCACATCAAGACCAGAGACGATCCACAGAAGGTCGCAAAGTTCTACATCGACAATTTCGGCGCGACCGTGAAGCGGGAAATCCCCGGCCGCGGCTGCCAGCTCGACCTGCACGGTGTGCAGCTCAACGTGACGACAATCATCGCCGACCAGAACCATGAGCAGCATGCCGGCATCGAGCACATCGCGATCGAGACCGACGATTACGCCGGCGCCATCGCGAACTTCAAGAAGAACGGCGCACAGATCCTCGAAGAGCGCTTCAACAACGGTCGGCATGTGTGCTGGGTTGCCGCGCCCGACGGCGCGCAGATGGAGCTGATCGAGAAGGTCTGAGACGGCGCCGCGCCGCAGCTTTGCTCCCTGCGGCGGGGCTACGGGATCAGCCCACCGTTCTGGGCCGGTGATCCCGTACCCGCGCCGGTGATTGGTGGTCGCCTACTCGCTGCTGCCGGACCGCAAATCAGTAATAGTGTGCGCCGCCATTGACGTGGATCGTCTGTCCGGTGATGAAGCCGGCATCCTCACTGATCAGAAACAGGGCCGGTGTTCTCGGTGGACGCAGAGGGAGAGACCACTAGACCGGGCACCGGCCCGCCTGTTCTCGACCCTTGGATCGGGTCGAAATCTGTCCAGATGAGATCGCCTGTGTCGGGCAAATAAGCCAAAGCCGTCATTCCTCGACGACCTCACTACCGACATCAGGCGCCCAATCAAAGGCTCCGGCGTAAGCTGACCGCCACTCATCAGGGCTCTTCCCGCGAAACAGCTCCTCCAAGGTGAAATGCGGAACGCACGGTAGTTGCTGCCGGGGGAAATTGAGAACTTCTGCAGCCCGCTGATCTGCTTTAGCCGTGCGATGAGCGGAACAGACGAGCCCAGTGGCGAAATCGTCCACAAAATCGTCTTGGTGTGAAGCCGCTCACATGTCATCTCTGCTCGCTCGAGCTATCTATCGAGCGGCCTGACTTCGCTCGAGGTGCCTCCGATGTGGATACGTAGCGCTCGCGCGCAGCCCATGTTCGAAGCCTCCGCCACTTGTTGGCATCCGACTCAACTAATCTTCTCCTCGCGGAGTCCATGACTGAGAAGGATGCGATGCCAATCAGCACCGATATTCTAAACCGTCGGACCACGCGGTTCGTGCTGTGGAGCCCGCAACCACAGAACACGGCGCCAGAGCTCGTGTTAGGGCGCCTCCGTAATGGCAACCCGCCTGCCGTCGAGGGCATCCGACATATCGCACTCGCTCCCGCTGCAGATGCGACCGGGCTGTTCGAGGTTGCTGCGGCGAACTGCGGGTTGGACGACGGCGCGATATACCATTACTGGTTTGAGGTTGACGACAGCCGATCGGGTCTGCATCCCCCGGCACGAATCATCCTGACGGACCCCTTCGCATCCTGCGTGGATTGGCGGGTGGTTCCGCCGGGAGCGGCCGATAACACGCAGCCCGCCTCAGTGATCCGCTACGGCGGCCAGGGCAAGCTCGCCGACTGCGATCCGGGCGGTGAATCTGCAGTATTTGAGGCACCAGACACGCCCGACAAGCTCGCCCCAAATAATCAGCTCGTCATCTACGAACTGCCTACGGCCTGGACATTGAGCCGCTCGCTCAACGAGCCTGAACGTGCCGTGGCGACATTTCTCGATGCAGCAGCCCTCGTCGACGAACGGATCGGCGGCGCCAACTTTGCCGACCTAACGCTGTTGGACGCGGGCACGGCCTATCTGGTGGATTTGGGCGTCAACGCGCTGGAGTTGCTCCCGCCGGCAGACAGCTTTTTCAAACGAGAGTGGGGCTACGACACGTCCCACTACCTCTCGCCCGATTGTGACCTCGGTTACCCCGAGGGGAACCTCTCGCCGACCGCCAACCAGGACCTGGCCCGCCTCGTTGGCGGCTGCCACCGGAAGGGCATCCGGTTCTTCATCGACGCCGTTATGGCCTTCGCCAAGGACGAGCCCTACAACCACATCGACGCGCCGGACTTCTGTATCGATGATCCGGCGGCTGACCCGACCGACCCCGATGCGCTGACCTCGGGGGGGGCGGACGGCTCCCGCACCCTGCGTAACGGCTTCGGCAGCACCCTGTGGCGGTATGCCAAGCCAGTCGTGACTTACGACCCGATCTCCGGCCACGATCAGTCCGTATTCCCAGCTCGCCAGCTGATGCTGACCTATTTGACGCGCTGGATGCGGGACTTCCGAGTCGATGGGATCAGAATGGACAGCGTCGAGAACGTCGCCAACTGGGACTTCGTGCAGTCCTTCAAGGACCTGGGGCGGACACTCTGGCGGCAGCGTTGGACCGATGCTGGTCTAGATCCGGCTGTCGGCGCGGACGCCCGCTTTCTTGTCGTCGGCGAAGAGCTGACCCGCCCACTCGGCCTGCTCCGCCAGAACCGTTTGGACGGTCTGTGGAACAATGACTTTCAGGGCCGCATCCGCGCAGCGATCCGGGGCGACAGCGCCGATGGCGACAATTTCGAATGGACCGTGCGGAAGGCGATCGACTGCCGTCTCGGCGGCGTGTTCACCGACGGCAGTCAAGCCGTCAACTACGTTACAAGTCACGACGTCGAAGGAAACGAGCGACTCTTCACGATGCTCTTAAAGAGCAGGATGCCCGACGAGCAGATCGAGAAGCGGATCAAGCTGGCGTTCGTTTGCCTGATGACGGCGGTCGGGATTCCAATGTTTCTCGCCGGGGAGGAGTTTGCTGACCAACATGACTTTTTCGATGTAAACGGAAACGTAACTCAGCGCGCGGGTAAGCAGGTGGACCCGGTGAACTTCGGCCGGCTGACTGCAGCGCCCGGCACAGACAAAGAGGGCAACCCCGACGGTTACTATGCTCTGATGCGTCGGCGTATCCACGCCTACGTAAAGACCCTGATACAGCTGCGAACCACCGCGCCGGCTTTGGCCGTCAATGACACCGACTTCATCTGGACCGACTTTGGAGCCGGCAAGCAGGTAATTGTGTGGCGCCGGGGCGGGGCTACTGCGGCGGTGCCGGTGATCGTGCTGGCGAACTTCTCGGACTTTGCGTCTGCGCCGGGCACGGACTACGTCATCCCGACCTGGCCAGGGCCGGCTCCGGCGGGCAAGAAGTGGATCGAAGTCACTCAGAGGCGCGATGTAGGGCCGGCGTCTGTCGGACGCGAGCCGATTTTCGCATGGGAGGCGAAAGTTTACACCTACGCCGACGTCTCGGGATGAGTTGATTGCGCGGCGACAGTCGTTTCGAAGAGCGCGACAGATCTCGGCAGTTGTGAGGAGAACCGCGTTGGCATGCTCGACGGACAGATATACGGCGACGTTCGTGGTGGCCCCATCTTTGGGTCCACCCGACTGTAGGGACGCAGATTTCACCGACATTCAGGCGGCCATCAACGCCCTGCCTCCTGCCGGCGGTAAGGTGTTTCTGAAGGCGGGCACCTATGCCGTCTCACAGACCATACTGATCGGGCAGAGCAATGTTCACCTGCAAGGCGAAGGGATGGGTATCACGAATATCGTCGCCGCGCCGACCATGACAGCAGCTCCCGCAATCCGGATTTACAACCAGCAAGCCGGCAATGTTTTGCCCCTGCTCGCCGACACTTCAAAGGGTGATACCAGTATAAGCTTGACGCCGGCGAATGCCGCCAGCCTGGTCTCCGGCAATCATGTCCTGTTGTTCTCGAACAAATCGGTGGATACGGAGGATCCGCAGAAGCACGCCGGTGAGGTCAAGCGAATCGATGTCGTCGAACTCGCGACCGGCAAGATCACGTTTGATGACCAGATTTACGACGCCTACTTGGTCGGTGATTCCGCGGCAACTGCGCGAATTACCATGCTGCAAAACGTAACGTTATCGGATTTCTCGGTGACCACGCTCGCGCCATTCTACACCGGCAATGAGGCGTCCATTTCTTGTCGATTCATTGACAATTTGCAGATCGAACACGTCGAATCACATGATACGTACGTCGCCGGCATCCAATTGTTGTCAGTGCGCAACGCGAACATCGCAGATTGCTATATCCATGACATTCACGACAAACAACCGGCGGCAAATGTCCATTACGGTATTGTGATCAGCGCTGCTTCGCAAAATGTCAGCATCGCCGGCTGTCGGTTTTCGCATACCCGCCACGCGGTGACCACCGGCGGTGCCAGCGGCGCCCTGGAAAACGGCGTGCAACGGAATATCGTGGTTTCGAATTGCACGTCGATGGCCGCCGACACGGCACACTTCGATACGCATGATCCCGCAGAAAACGTAAACTATATTGGCTGCGTGGCGATCGGCGGCAAACCTGCTCTGCAGGAAGTCGTCGGGTTTCAGATGCGCGGCGCCAATTCGTCCATTATCGGGTGTTCGGTGCTGCAGGCAATCGGCAAAGGCATTTTGGTTTTTCACGCCGGATCCAATGGCGCAACGATCACCGGAAACATGATAGCCGGTGTCAAGTCAGTGGCGGCAACCCTTGGAATAGGAATTCATCTGGATT
The DNA here is from genome assembly GCA_035634495.1 of Allostellaceae bacterium. Lineage (GTDB taxonomy): Bacteria > Pseudomonadota > Alphaproteobacteria > ATCC43930 > CGMCC-115725 > AP-15. The sequence goes on along the minus strand of DASQCY010000485.1, from coordinate 6,364 downwards.
CCTCCGGCACCTCACGCCACACCATTGCGGGCAATGTCATCAAACAGTGCGAGGGCTCGGCAATCGTCGGAGAAGGCGGGAACAATGATGTCGTGGTAAGCGGGAATGTCATCGACGGCACAAACCTGGTCGTGCCCGACGCGAGCATCGTTTTCCACAGCGCCGAGCGGATTACAATGATCGGCAATAAGATTACCAACAACCAGACGGGCAGCCCCGTCGGGATGAAGGGCAGCTCGAACGACTGGCTGATCGCCGGCAATTCTTTCGCCCAGAACCGCATCAACAGCCCGGCGCCACTGAGTACCGACTCGACCGTTATCAATAATTCCGGGTACAACCCGTTGGGCAAGATTGCGCTTCCTTGGCTTGCGAACGGCGCGCTCACCAACGATGGAGGGGGTACCGCCAACCCGGTAAGCGGGCGGCTCTACACGGTCAGACAAAGTGCGAAGACCATCATCATTACCGGCGGCGCCGGGACGCAGATCGCGATCGACGGAACCCCTACGGGCCTCTCGGGCGGCGTATTCAAATTGGGCATCGGCGAAACCATAATGGTCACCTATAGCTCGGTCCCGACGAGCGCGGTGTCAGCCGATTGAGTTCCTGACCGTGCCTAGTCGGGGGCTTCGAATAGCTACAACAGTTGATCAGGTAGCTGTGTCGACCTGCTGGTACGGATCCACACCATCTGCGGCGCGCTTGTGCGCGCGGGGCCGGATACCGGGCCGCCCGCTCGCGACCTTTGGCCGGTGAGAGCCGTCCAGACGAGATCGCCGGTGTCGGGCAAATAGCCCGAAGCCGTCACTCCTCGACGACCTCGTTAGAGCGCGCCAATCGGCTGATGTGCATTCGTCGTACAGAGGCAGTATACTGGGGCCCGTCGCCATTTTCGGGGAGGGTCTGAGGGCGATGTCTGTCTCCAAGAAGCCGCGCGGAAAGGCGAGGCCCGATGCTTCGCGGAAACCCGTGGCCGCCGAGGCGGTCCCGGACCGGCAAGCGATGAAGAGCTTCCTGTCGACGACCACTGGTCGCGGCCGCCGCGACGCGATCGAGAGAGCGCAGGACCTTGTCTACGACGCGTGGGAGCGCGCAACGGCCCGCTCTCGGATCGCGCTGGCTCGCAAGGCGCTCGCCATCACACCGCTGTGTCCCGATGCCTATAGCGTCCTGGCCGAGGAGGCGCGATCTGTAGAGGATGCCCGAGAGCTTTACGCGAGAGGCGTTGAGGCCGGAGAGCTGGCGCTAGGACGCAAAGGATTCCGAGAATACGCCGGGCATTTCTGGGGATTTCTCGAGACGCGACCCTACATGCGCGCCAGAGCCGGTCTGGCAGGCGTACTGCTGAAGCTCGGCGACGACGAGGCTGCCACCAGCCACTATCGCGACATGCTCGAGCTCAATCCTGGCGACAATCAAGGGATCCGGTATGTTCTCGCCGCTTGCCTGCTGCGGCGCGGTGATGAAGCGGGACTGAAGGACCTGCTGGTTGCATATGAGGATGAGGGGAGCGCGCAGTGGCTCTATACCCGTGCCCTCCTCGCGTTTCGCGAAGGGCGCGTACGCGAAGACGAAGTCGTACGGCTGGTCAAGGACGCATGGTCGGCAAACGAGCACGTGCCCGCTATCCTGGCCGGCACTGCGTCTCCGGTGTTCTCGGACGGCGACTATATCACCGTGGGCGGTCCCGACGAGGCGACCGAGTATGTCGCGGAGTGCGGGCTTGCCTGGCGCAGCACACCCGGTGCCATCGAGTGGCTAAGCAAAATCACTGCGCACCTGCCGGCGAACGACGCTTAGCCGACGGGTGATCCGCCGTTGACTAAGCCGCGGCTGCGGCTGCGGTCGCGGTCGCGCTGCTCTGCCGAAACAGACGTCGTCTTCCGAAAAGAGTGTCGCTCGACGATCCTTGACTTGTGCTGCGACGGCGGTCGCGGCAGCATCGCGCCGCGCCCGCGAACCCAGCGCGACAGATGGAGGGGAGGATGCGTTTGTCCGGTTTTTTCGGAAGCACGGTTGCGGCGGTTTTGGCCGGCGGACTGAGCGTTTGGGTCGTGACACAAGCCTTTGGTCAGGTCCTGATCGTCGGCAATGACGAGAAGCAGGGCTGGGACGAAAACGCCAAGCCGATCTTCAAGGAGCCCGGTCACGACACGCTTTCGGTCATCGACATCTCCAAACCGGAAGCGCCGCACATCACGGCGACGATTCCGCTGATCAACTCAATCGTCGGCCCGCCGACCAATCTTGCGATCCACCCCTCGGGCGAGATCGCCTTGGTCGCCAACTCGCTCGAGCCGATAACCCAAGGGTGGGCGCATCGCCTGGATCCCGACAACAAGGTCTTCCTGATCGACCTCAAAGCGACCCCGCCCAAGGTGATTGGCACGATCACCGTGGGCAAGCAGCCTTCGGGTATGGCGATCAGCCCAAAGGGCGACTTGGCGCTCGTCACCAACCGCGCCGACGGCACGATCTCGGTCCTGTCGATCCGCGGCAAGGACGTCCTCGTCGTCGACACGGTAATGGTCGGAACGAGCGCCGACCAGGTCTCCGCCGTCGCGATCACCCCCGACGGCAAACACGCGCTCGTAACCAAACCCGCTGCCAACAAGATCGCCCTGCTGTCGATCGACGGCCAGAAGGTCACCTACGACAAGCGTGATCTCCCTCCCGGCATCTTTCCCTACAATGTCGCCGTGACGCCCGACGGCAAGCTCGCCCTGACCGTTGACAACGGCAATGGCGGCGGCTCCGACGGCAATGCGAAGGCAGTCAGCGTCATCGACCTCGAGACGGACCCGCCGCGGGTCATCGACCATGTGACCGTCGGGGATTCGCCCGAGGGCCTCGCGATCAGCCCCAAGGGGGATCTCGCCGTCACGGTCGAGGCGCGCGGCTCAAACATGCCCAAATCCTCGTTCTTTTATCATCCGGGAGGAGCGGTCACCGCCCTCAAGATCGACGGCAAAAAGGTCACCAATGGCGGCGAGGTCAATGTCGGCGCGCTCCCCGAAGCCGTCGCGTTCAGCCCTGACGGCCAATACCTCTATGTCGGCAACTTCATCGACGGTGATCTGTCGGTATTGCGTATCGACGGGACCCAGCTCGCGGACACCGGACAGCGTTTCAAATTGCCGGGTCATCCGGCCTCGATGCGCGGCGGCCCGCAATAGGCCGTCGTGACCAATACGCTCCTCACCCTCCACGACCCGGAAATGGCGCGGCGGTATTATGCCGAGGGGCAGTGGCGGCGTGACACGCTGTACACGTTGTTGTGCGATCACGCGATGCGACGGCCCGCCGCCTTTGCTGTGCGGGATGGGCAACGGCGGCTCTCGTGGAGCGAATTGCGCGCCCTCGTCGATGCAGTCGCCGCCGATCTGCACGCGGCGGGCCTCAAGCGCGGCGAGCGGGTGTCTGTCTGGCTGTCGAACCGGGTCGAGGCGGTCGCGATCCTGCTCGCCTGCTCGCGCCAGGGATATGTCTGCAACCCGTCTCTGCACCGCAATTACACGGTCGGCGAGATCGTCGAATTGTTGACACGCATCCGCGCGACGGCGTTCTTCGCCGAGCCCGGCTACGGAGCCGACGCAGCCTCCGCCGACATCTTCGCTGCCGCCGCGACCCTGCCTTACCTGCGCGGAATCTACACGCTCAGGACCGGCCCGCACGCGGCGGCACCCTTTCCTACAGCAACGGCCCCTCTCTCGCTGCCGCCCGCCGACAACGATCCCGACAAGATCGTCTACCTCGCCTTCACCTCGGGCACCACCGGGACCCCCAAGGGTGTCATGCATTCGGACAACACATTGCTGGCGAACGGCCGAGCGATGGTCGCCGATTGGCATCACGACGAGCACACGATCTTGTTGAGCCTCAGCCCGATGAGCCATCACATCGGCACGGTCGCGATCGAGCAGATGATGGCGGCGGGGCTCGAATTGGTGGTGAACGCGCCGCCGCCGGGCACGACTCCGCTCGACTGGATCATCGAGACCGGTGCCAGCTATGTCATGGGCGTGCCGACCCACGCGATGGATATTCTGGCCGAGATGCGCCGCCGGGCCCTCGACCGGCTCGGTAGGGTCAAGGTGTTCTATATGGCAGGATCGCCGATCCCGCGGGAAGTCGCACAGGCCTTTCTCGATCGCGGGGTATTGCCGCAGAACGTCTATGGCATGACCGAGAACGGCTCGCACCAATACACCTTGCCGGACGACGACCCGCACACGATCGTCGAGACTTGCGGGCGGGCCTGCCGCGCCTACGAGATCCGGATCTGGGACAGAGACAACCCCGACATCGAAGCGCCGCCGGGTGTCGTCGGCGAGATCGGCGGCCGCGGCGCCTGCCTGACCTTGGGATATTTCGACAACCAGCAGGCGACCGAGGAATCATTCAACCGGTCGGGCTGGTTTATGAGCGGTGATCTCGGCCGGCTCGACGACAAGGGTTGTCTAGAGGTCGTCGGCCGCAAAAAGGACCTGATCATCCGCGGCGGGCACAACATCCATCCCGCGAGGATCGAGGATTTGGCGATGCGGCATGTCGCGATCGCCCGATGTGCGGCTTTCCCGGTCGCCGATCAGCGGCTGGGCGAAAAGGTCTGTCTCGCCGTGATCCCGCACAGCGGCGAGAGCCTCGACCCGGAGGAGCTGCTCGCCCACCTGCATCACGCCGGGCTCTCGCGTTACGACATGCCCGAATATTACATCGCAATGGAGTCGTTCCCGCTCACCGCCAGCGGCAAAATCCTAAAGCGCGAGCTCGTCGAATGGGCTAAGGACGGCCGCATTATCCCGAGGCCCGTGCGCTGGAGCGGCCGATGACGGTCCAGCTGAGCCGGATCGACGAGCTGGCGCTGATGACTTTCGACCGGCCGGAGGTGTTGAATGCGCTGAACTTCGAATTGCTACGCGATCTCGGCGCCGCCATTGATCAGGTTGCGGGCGGCGACGCCCGTGCGTTGCTTGTCACTGGCGCCGGGAGCAGAGCCTTTTGCGCCGGCGCCGACGTCAAGGAGCTGATGGACCGCTCGCTCGCGGCGACGCGGCAGGGAGCCGCCCTCGGACAAGCGATCTTCGCCAAGCTCGACGTTCTGCCGATACCGTCGATCGCGCTGATCAACGGCTATGCCTTCGGCGGCGGGCTGGAATTGGCGCTCGCCTGCACCTTTCGCATCGCCCTGCCCGGCGCCCGGCTGGGACTACCCGAGATCAAGCGCGGGCTGATCCCCGGCTATGGCGGAACCCAGCGCCTACCGCGGCTGATTGGCGAGGCGCGCGCGCTCGAGATGATCCTGACCGGCCGCACCGTCATGGCCGAGGAGGCCCTGCGGATCGGCCTCGTCAACCGCGTCGTCGACCGCGATATGCTCGGAGCCGGAGTGAGTTTCGCACGCGAGATGGCGTGCTTCAGCCTGCCCGCCCTTGGTTTCGCCCGCGACGCCGTGCGCCGCGGTTTGCCGACTTCGCTCAGGGAAGGGCTCGCGATCGAAGCCGACCTCAACACGCTCGCCTTTCAGACCGCGGATGCGGCCGAAGGCACCGCCTTCCTCGATAAACGTCAGCCCGTGTTCCGCGATAAATGAAGAGCGGGCAATTCCCTGGTCGACGGGAAGATACTGGGTAGAAACCGACTTCAGGCCCTTCTGCGACCGAAACCGCACCGGCAAGCCTTTGATATTCTAGCGTTACGGAGGGCAAATTCCCTAAGCTGCCGAACAGGGAAATAAATCGGCCGAACAGGGAGTTAATTCGGCCTATCAGGGAAATAAATCGGCCAATCAGGTAAACCGTCTCGAAGTGTCGGTTTCGAAAGTCATAATGAGCGAGCAATCCGAGGTACGAGCAGCATGACAGATGCCGCGTAGAGGAAGGTGCGCGCGGAGTCGATGGTGGCCTCGAAGTCCTTTGCCAGCCGTCGATTGCGCCCGATCCATGCGAAGAATCCCTCGACGGACCCAACGGCGCGGGTTTACGGCGAAGCCGAGCTGATCACGGTTCTTGCGCACGATCTCGACCGCGATCAACGTGGCCTTGGCGACCTTCTCGCAGGCATACCTGCCGTCAGCGAAGAACCGCCGGATGAACGGGAAGCTGCGGCAGGAAGCCCGCAGAAGCGGCGCTCGGCCGTCGCGATCCTGGATGTTCGCCGGATGCGGTTCGAGCACGAGGCCACGCCCCTCGGTGTCGACGATCGCATGTCGCTTGCGTCCGTTGATCTTCTTTCCAGCATCGTAACCGCGCGGGCCACCGGCCTCGGTGATCTTGACGCTCTGGCTGTCGATGATCGCGGCCGAGGGGCTGGCGGCGCGCCCGGCCCATTCGCGGTCTGCCATCACCACACTTGGTTTATC
>DASQCY010000484.1:0-2654 GCA_035634495.1 Allostellaceae bacterium | reverse complement strand
CTGTGGGTTGACGATGATGCAGCCGCCGCTGCGCGCGCCAGCGGTGTCTGCGATCAGCCGGGATCGATCAGCGCCCCGATCAGATCGGCCGGCCAGATCAGGCTGACCGGGGCGCTCGCCAGCGCCTCGAACGACGGATTGCTGCCGTCGGGCAGGTCGACCATGTGATGGCTGAAGTGTGCGAGCACACCAGCGAGGTAGAAGCCGGTGATCCATTTCCAAGTGTTCTGGTGCTGGCGCGAGCGGACCGGTTTTGCTGCAGCAAACGAAAAGACCCGGCGTCCGAACTTGGGCAATCCCGGAGGACCGATCATGATCTCACCCACGCGCTTGTAGTGTTGCAGTTAAAATACGCGAAAGTCGACCGCATCATCCTTCCAAATCGGCTAACGCTGTTCTGCAGGGCAACGCGGCACTTTAAAAATACACGGTTCCACGGAGGTCTGTCACTGTTCCGCGTCCCGATGTCACGCCGAGATGCGACGTAACCGTCAATGAACAGCCAGACCGGCCGCGGCGGCGAGGGTGTAGAGTCCTGCTGCCCCGAGCAGCAGGATGGCGAGGATGGCAAAGGCGTCGGCGCCGAGGCGATCGCCAAGAGGCCGTCCGGCGAGGCCGCCGAGAAAGGCGAAGGGGATCAGGACCCCGGCTGAGAGCCAGGTTCGGGCGGGGATGCCTACGGTCACGACGTGGGAGGCAAGGCTCGCTGCATAGGTGAGTGCGAAGAACGAGAGTAGGGTCGCCTGCACGGTCCGCGGCGCCGCCCCGGCGAGCAGCAGGTAGATCAGCACCGGCGGCCCCGCCATCCCGACAAGCGCGGTGGCGATACCCGAGACCGCGCCGGCCGCGACTTCGAGGCCCGGTCTCGCGCGGAAGGGGCGGGGGACCTCGCCCGAGCCACCGTGCCGTCGCCACCCGAGAAGCACGGCAAAAGCGAGGATCGTCCCTCCGACTACTGGCCGCACCACGATCGGGTCGGCGTAGCGGAAGGCAAAGAGCCCGAGCGGCAACCCGGCGAGGCTGGCGAGCGCCAGCCGCAGCAGCAACCTCGCCGCGATGGCGCGCCGCAATCCCGGCAGCACGACGAGCGACAGCGCGTTGGTGATGTTTATGACGAGCTGGATCGCGCGCGGCGGATCTACGAACAACAGAAACAGCGGCGTCGCCAGGACGGCGAAGCCAAAGCCGCCCGCCGCCTGCAGCAGCGCCGCCGCCGATGTCGTTGCGGCCAGCCCGGTCCAGTCGAGCAGGTCCGTTTGCCGAGTCGAAACGGCTCGTTAAGGGGTCCTATGAACAGGCGCGCTGCACCGCGCTGGCCGTGCGTCGCCGCCGATGGCAACGGCACCCGCAATCGTCTCGACCTGGTAGCCGCAGCAGAAGCGGGCGACGAAGGCATGAGCGAAGGCGGCATACTCGAAATAGAGCGCGAGCGCGTCGTTGACGATACCCGTCGTCCCAGCGGGCGCACTCGCCCACCCTTTGGCGCCGCGAGTCTCGTCGAGCCAGGCATGCATGATCTCGAACTGGTGGCCCAACCCTTCCGGTGGCACCGCAATCCGCACGCGCACCGGATACCGCCGCTCCGCCTCGCGCTGGGCCCGCATCGACGCTCGGATCATGCGTCATCTCCCCTCGTTCATGCTTCGTTCGAAGGGTTTATACCTTTCAAAGAAGAGCTGTCGAGAGGTACGGTACGTCTACCGCTTGGCAGCGCGGTTTTGCACAGCCAACATTAAAGACAAACGGTTTGGCCGCGGACGGTGAGCGCCGCGGCGGGGAGTCAGCGCCGAAAGCCCGCGGGATGGAGCGCCCCGCGCCCCTGCCGCGGCGGGTAGCCGCCGGGAGTAACACCCTGGCGCCGGCTGGGCGGGGTAAGGTCGCGATTGCCCCGCCTCTTCGGGGCGGTTACGCGGCAAACCGTCATTGCGTTGCGACCAAGGCGTTATGCAAAGCCGTCGCGCAGTCTCGGATGGCGCGGCGCGCGGTCGCGACCAGCCGGCCGTAACGGATGAAACCATGGTTGATGCCGTCATAGACGGTGAGCTGGCACGGCACACCCGCCTCTTTGAGGCGTGCGGCCAGAAGGTGGCTGTCGTCGAGCAGAGGGTCGAGGCTGCCGACGATCAGATGCGCCGGCGGCAGGCCCGCCGGGTCGGCGAGGACTGGCGCCGCGCGCCAGTCGCTGTGCTGCTCCGGCCGTTCGAGATAGGTCTCCCAGATCCAGCGCATCTGGGTCTGCGACAGGCCCGCGCCGCGTCCGAAGCGCTGCCACGATGCGCTCTCGGTGTCGGTCGAGTAGCAACCGTAGATCAGCAGCAAAAAGCCAAGGGAGCGGTCGCCGGCGTCACGCAAGGCGAGGGCGGCCGCAAGCGCCAGGTTGGCGCCGGCTGAATCGCCGCCGACCGCGAGCCTCGTCGGATCGATGCCGAGGCCGGCGCCCTCGCGCGCCGCCAGGCGGATCATCGCGACCATCTCCTCAAATGCCACCGGAAACCGGTGCTCGGGTGACAGCTTGTAGTCGACCGACAGAGCGGCGACTCCCGACTGATGTACGAGTTCGCGCAGCATCGCGTCCCAGCTCGGCAGGCTGCCCTGCATAAAGCCGCCGCCGTGCGCATAGATCAGCAAGGGCGGCTTGTCAGCATCGTCGGGCA
>DASQCY010000483.1:0-3389 GCA_035634495.1 Allostellaceae bacterium | reverse complement strand
ATGAGGCGGGGGTTTGGTTGGCATTTTCACGAAGATTGCGCAAGGCCAATTTGTGAGCCGGACGAGGGCTCCGAGCAGCCACCGCCATTCGAGAACGGTGAAATCAGCAACAAGCCGGCGACCCGCCTGCGATCCGCGAGGTGCGTCTATCCCGGGCACGGGGGGCGGAGAGACAATAGCGAAAGAACATGCCTCGACTGCGCGCAATCTGTTAGGCTTGGTGGGAGACCGAGGATCGAGGAGACACGAGGTGAACGATTCGATGAACCTGTCGCAGCGCGCCGATGCGCTCGAAGCCAAGATGGCGCGAGAGCTCGATTATATTGTCATCAAGTCGCGCCTCTACAGCATGGCCGAGGGCGACACAAGCCCTGCGCCGAATGCTGGCGCGCTGATGAAGGCCAATCCGAACGCACGCGTCTTGATGGGCGACGACCCCCGCCTGCCGGCGATGCCGGACCGGCCAACGCTGCTGGATTTCTTCAAGTACCGCTTTGGCCCGTGTATGCACCTCCTGCAGAGCGCCCGGCACGCGATCAAGGCCGACCTGCCCGAGAAGATGGTGCTCGCCTGCCTACTGCATGACATCTCGACGATCGGCTTCATCCGTGGCGACCACGGCTATTGGGGCGCGCAACTGGTCGAGCCTTATGTCGACGAAGAAGTGACCTGGGCGATCCGCGCGCATCAGGTGCTCCGCTTCTACCCCGACGAGTCGGTCGGCTACGAATATCCGCAGTCCTACATCACGTCGTTTGGTGAGGATTACCGCCCCGACCCCTACATCGAAGAAGATTACAAGCGGATGCGGGACCACAAATGGTACATGTCGGGCCGGCAGATCACCGTGCACGACATCTACTCGTTCGACCCCAACGTGTATGTCGAGCTCGAGGAGTTCACGGATATTATCGGCCGCAACTTTCGCCAGCCGGAACAGGGTCTCGGCTTCGACAACAGCCCGGTTGCACATATGTGGCGGGCAATGATCCGCCCGGCAAAGTACCTGTAATCTAACGCGCCGCTCGCCGGTCGAGCGGAGATCAAGCATCGTTGCCCGCCGCAGGGTTCACGGATCGGTTCATCGTGCGGCTTGACGCCGAGCAGCCCACCACCCGGGTGAGCGACACAGCCACCGGCGCATGACGCCCGGCCGCCCTGCGGGAGCGATTTGATCTCGCCGAGGTATTCTGCATCTCGACGGCCCAGCTTGGTAAGTCTTCGAGTGCGTACGATATGCTTATCGGCGTCCATAGGCCCAGCGTAGACTTGATGCTCGTCACCAACAATGTCCGCGAAATCCGAAGGATACCGGGGCTTCGTATCGACAACTGAGTTTAGCAAACCATACGGCGCGCGGAGAAGCCGATGACCACGCACACATATTCCTCGTATTTGGAAATCGACAAGTTGTTGTCGGCGCAACGGTCGATGACCGACTCCGACGACGAGTTGTTGTTCATCGTCATTCATCAAGCGCACGAGCTGTGGTTCAAGCTCGCCATCCATGAGCTCAGTTGTGCCATCGAGGCGCTGCACCGGGAACGTCCCAGCAACAGCGACTGCATCATCGCGTTCAAGCGCTTATCGCGCGTCAGCGAGATCCAACGCGTATTAATCGCTTCCTGGGGCGTGTTGACGACATTGACCCCCGACGAATTTCATGTGTTTCGCTTGACGGTGGGTCAGAACGGCGCCTCCGGCTTCCAATCAATTCAATATCGCGTCCTCGAATTCAAATTGGGGCTCAAATATCGCACCGTCCGCTTCGAGAAGCCGGTCGACGATGGATATCAGACCGTGGAATTCGATGTCTTTGCCAATGCGCGCTCCGACGATGATCGGCAGGCACTGGATAATGCGCTGAACCGTCCCAGCATGTACGATGCAGTTAACTATTTCATCTCGAAGCACCTGCCGATGTTCGGTATCCAAGACTCACTCACCGGCGACTATGCCGAGCCGTATCGCAAGAAGCTGCCGGTGTTTAATGCATGGCGATATGTTTACCAAAACCGCGAGAACGAACCCGAGCTCTATCAATTGGGTGAGAAGTTGGTTGACCTGGAGGACGCTTTCCGGCGCTGGCGCTTTGTGCATCTGGCGACGGTCTCTCGGGTGATTGGGAACAGCACCGGAACCGGGGGTTCGACCGGGCTCCGCTACCTGCGGCAAGCCGCCAACAAGCTGCTCGACGACCCGATGTACCCGGAGCTCTGGGACGTCCGGAACGCGATGTTCAGCCCGACCGAATTCGACCTTGGGTGCGCCGGATATTAGGCAGCTCTCAGGATGCGATGGGCCGGCAGGCGCAGGCCGAGCGCGGGCGCCATGCCCGCGTCATTCTTGGTGCGGCCGAGGCCGAGATCGCCAACAGCTTCGCCGAGGCGGCGCGGAGCGCGCCAACAACCCCGTCGCCCTGCACCTCCGGGCCATGAACATGCTGTAAGAGAGGGTCAAGGCGCGCGCCGGCACCACGATCATCGGTCGAGCAGTGCAGTCGACAGCTGAACCTCGGCGGCGTGGCGGGCATCACCTCACTGGCCAAGACAGGCGAAACGAACCCGCGAGGTGAACGCCTGCGACCGCCCGGTTGGTCAACGATATAGAATGGCAGCGTGACGTCGTGTTTGGCGGGGTCACTCGACACGGATACCCGCCTCCCTGGCCACTCGGATCCATTTCGGGATCTCGGCGCGAATAAGCGTTGCGAAGGTCGCGGGCGAACCGCCAACAGGCTCGCCGCCGATCGCCGCGAACTGCTTCTCCGTATCGGGCTCATGAACGATGCGGTCGAACTCGGCGCTGAGACGAGTGATCACCGCTGCGGGCGTTCCCGCCGGCGCCAAGACCCCGAACCACGCGACGGCGGTAAAGCCGGGGAGCGTCTCGGCGATGGTCGGCAGCTCGGGAGCCGCCGGGGCACGATGCGCGCCGCTGACGCCGAGCGCGCGCAGCCGTCCGTCTTGCACCATCGGCAAGGCCGCGACCAGGGGTGCCAGCATGACCTGAGCCTTGTCGTTGGCGACGGCGTCGAGCGCCGCGGCGCCACCGTCGAAGGGAACGCGGATTATTTCGGTGCCCGTGGTGATCTTGAACAGCACGAAGGCGAGCTGGGTCGGGCCGCCGGCGCCGCCCACGGCGTAATGGAGCATGCGTGGGTGGCGCTTGGCGTAAGCAATCAGATCCTCGATCGAATCAACTGGCAGCGACGGGTTCACCACGAGGACGAGCTGCGAGGCGGCCAAGAGCGAGATCGGCGCGAACGCCTTTTCGGTGTCGAAAGGCAGCTTGCTATAGGTCCCAGGATGGATCGTGAGCGAGCTCGACGCGAGCAACAGAGTGTAGCCGTCGGGCGGCGCTTTGGCGACGAGATCGCTGCCCTTGAT
>DASQCY010000482.1:0-3031 GCA_035634495.1 Allostellaceae bacterium | reverse complement strand
GAAAATTAAGCGATGAACTCTTCCAACCGGTTAAATACGATCTTGGCTGACCGTAACAGCGACTGCCATCAGCCCCCTGATTTCGCGCTCCCTTGCCGATGCGGTTGGTTGGTTTCGCGGTGCGCTTCGGGTCCGGGACCGAGGAAGCGTTCCCCGGGGCAGATCGGGTGATGGCAGCGCAGTGCCCCCGCTCGGAATAGGACGGCACGAGCTGGTTTGCACTGAAAAGCGGAGCGCGGTCGGAGGTCCGATGATCAAGACAATTCTCGTTCCTGCGACCGGCAGCGATCTGGACATTGCCGTGTTCCAAATCGGCGCCGACGGTGGCGCGCGCATTCACAGCGCATCTCGAAGTCCTGCATGTCTGACGCCGCTCGCTTTCGCCCCCTCGAGCAGTTGCGTTCCGAAGCCCTGACCGATGCGGTCGGGCCGCGTGTAGAAATGCCCCATCTCCTCGCCTCGCCGCCCCAGAAACGCGACGATGCCGCTGTCGTCCTCGGCGACCGTCACCGGACGGGGAGGTCGGGGCGACGGACATTGAGCAAGCCTCCTTCGGCCATACCCGAGCCGCCGCGGTGACTGTCAACGAATACGAAAGACATGAAACCCAATCGCCAGAAGAATTCTCCTCGTCGGCTTCTTGCTCTTGCTTCTGCTCACGGGTCAGGCGCAAGCCGCCCGGCTGATCGTCACGATCCAAATGCACCCGCAGTGCCGATGGTTATCTTTACGTTGCGCTCCTTCTCAAAGCCCGATGGCATTCCCGACGGTGATTATTCCATCCAGCACAAAGTTAAAGGCGGCAGCCGAAACGCTTAGTGTGGTTTTTGATGATTTGGCACCTGGCACCTATGCTGTTGGCGCCTATCACGACGAAAACAATAATAGCCGTCTCGACACCGATTTTATCGCCACCCAACCGAAGGCTACGCGTTGTCGAATGAGATACGCGCGGTGATCAGCCGCCCTCGGTTCAGCGACGCTGCCTTTGCTGTCGGCGGCGAAGACGCCCACGTGACGCTTCGCATCAAATATTGATCGGCCAACTCGGAAACCGCGATTGGTATCTGCTCTCGGAGCGCCGATCGCGGTGGGCGGGTCGCTCCGCCGGCTGCCGACCCGTCCCAAGCAACCGGGCGCGTCAAAAGGCGCGACAACCAGCTTCACCGCGCTCGCGTACTAGAAGTTCGAATCCAGTCCCCTCAGCGGGGAGTCAGGTGCGAACCTCAATTGGCCCGCCCGAACTTGCCGTAGCTCCGCCGAAGCAGACCCAGACACCATCCTCCACAGGGGGACCGAGGGTTCGAATCCACCTCCCTCCAGCAGAGAGTCAGGCGAACTTCCGTGTTGCGCCGCGGGCTCATCAGGGTAGCCACGAGCCCAAGACCACTTCGCCCGGCAGGAGGGTGCCCCACCGAATTGGGCTGTGCCGTACCCGCCGCCCCTGATTGGCACGCCCGGTTGCAGGTTGCTGCGGAACGGGCCTCGCTCACTCGCTGATTGTGCAGCATGGTGAACAGCCAACGGCGCAAATTGGTGCCGGGCTGCCAGAGATGGCTCTTGGCGAGGGCGCGCACGAGGGTGCTTTGCACAAGATCATCGGCCCGCACCGAATCCCGGGTGAGCGCAAGTGCGTAGCGCCGCAGCCGGGGGATTTCCCGTCCGAGCATCCGACCGAAATCACTCATCCCCACTCACCCCTTCCGCCTTTGCCGATCTCGGCGCGAGCGGCGCTTGCGTCCCGGCACGGGGCATTGAGCTAAGATGGGCCGGATCCAGCCTTGATCTGGATCAATCCGCCGCACACGCCGATAGCGTAGACGTTGAGTGCCCTATCGAGGAGCAATCGATGAACGACGTTCGGGCTGATCGCGCCTTTCCGGGGCTGGGACCGGGGCTTTATGCCGAATGGCGGGCCGCCGATATCGGGGTCATCACCGATCGCCTCGAACGGGCGTTGATACTTGAGCTGGCGGGTAATGTGGCGGGTATGAGCGTCCTCGATGTCGGCTGCGGGGACGGAGACCTCGCATTGCAGCTCTGGGAGCGGGGTGCCCAGGTCACTGGTATCGACGCTTCGCAGGAGATGATCGACGCCGCCCACGTGCGAGCGAAAAACCAGAAGGCGGCAATCGAGTTCGAGGTCGCGGCCGCCGAGCATCTGCCGTTTGCGTCGCAACAGTTCGATATCGTCGTTGCCGTTACAATTTTGTGCTTTGTCCAAGATCCCGCGCCTGTGTTCCGGGAGATGGCGCGCGTGCTAAAGCCCGGCGGGCGGCTCGTCATCGGCGAGCTCGGCAGATGGAGCTATTGGGCGGCGGCGCGCCGCATCAGGGCGTGGTGCGGCTCGGCGCTGTGGCGTCGAGCCAGGTTCCGCTCGCGAGGCGAGCTGAAAAGCCTCGCTGAACGTGCTGGCCTTACCGTCGAAACAGTTCGAGGCGGGATCTATTACCCGCGGTGGCACTTTGCCGCTCGTCTGTGCGCTCGCTGGGATCAAGTGCTGGGCCGGCTAACAGCCGTCGGCGCAGCGTTCATCGCCCTGTCTGCAGTTAAGGCTGCGCGGCCGAGCTAAACTCGACAGAGGCAGCTATCACGTAGACGGTTATCAGAGATCGAGATGCCGGCATTCGCGGCGTGCGATTTTAAGATACTCTGCTGCTCGCTTCGGCCATTTCGCAGGATCTCGCACCGGCATCTCCTGAAGGTGAAGTATCGCAATGCGGGCACGTATTAGGGCACCGATGGCCTTGTAAAAAGCGATCAGCACCGGCGGCGGGCAATCGCCCGTGCGCCGGCAATAATGATGGAACAACACTCGCCCGATGCTGCGGGCGCCCAGCCTCTCGCACTCCATCGCCAGAAACGCGAGCTCGTCCACCGGGTCGAGACAGCGCAAATCGGGTCGGAATTCGAGGCAGTCGATGATCCGCGGCGTCGATCCCAGACAGATGTGCTCGGGACGGAGATCGCCATGTCCCTCTACGACCCGGCGAGCCTCGAGGCGTTGCAACAACACGCCGGGACAGCGGCC
>DASQCY010000481.1:0-6271 GCA_035634495.1 Allostellaceae bacterium | reverse complement strand
CCCGACCCGGCCTCGGTAGAGGCGGCGCGCAGCCGCACCGAGGTGATCCTCAATCTGGTCAAGCGCGACAAGCCGACATTGCGGCAATTACTCGGTTATCTGGCCGGCGCGCGCGGCCATTTCGTCACCGCCGGTACGCCGGAACAGATCGCCGAGCTGATCGAGGACTGGTTCAGCGATGGCGCCGCGGACGGGTTCAACATCATGCCTCCCTTGCTGCCGGCGCAGCTCGACGCGTTCAGCGCCGAGGTGATCCCGATCCTCCAGCGGCGCGAGTTGTTCCGGATCGAATACACCGGGACAACGCTGCGCGAGCATTACGGTCTGCCCTGGCCGGCGAGCGTGTTCGATGATCCGGCCTGGACGGCCGAGCTTCAGGACGCCGTTGCCGGTGTGTGATTGTCTCACACCCCGATGAATACATTGTCCCGGCCGCTGCGCCGCCACCATGCGTTGGAGCGACTATTGCACCCGGCCAGCATCGCGGTCATCGGCGCCTCGCCGCGGCCGGGCGCGTTTGGCGCGGCGGTCCTGCGCAATCTCGGCGGCTATCACGGCCGGATCTATCCGGTCAACGCGCGCTATCCGCAGATCGGCGATTTGCTTTGCTACCCGAGTATCGACGCGGTGCCGGAGCCGGTCGATTGCGCGCTGATCGCGACCGCGCGCGAGGCGGTCGAACCGATCGTCCGCGAATGCGTCGCCGCTGGGGTGGGGGGTGCGATCGTCTTTGCCTCGGGCTATGCCGAGACAGGTCGGGCGGAGCGCATCGCCGAACAGGCCCGCATCGCCGCAGTCGCGCAACGGAGCGGCATGGCGCTCTTGGGGCCGAACACCGTCGGTATGGTGAATGCACTGTGCGGTGCCGCAATCACCTTTATGGCCATCACCCCGGTGCCTCCGCCCGCCCGGCGCGCGATCGGCCTCGTCAGCCAATCGGGCGCGCTGGGCATGGCGCTGGCGCAGGCGGTGACGCGCGGCGTGTCGTTCAGCCATGTGCTGACCTCGGGCAATTCCTGCGACATCGACATGGCCGACTGCGTCGCCTACCTGGTCGACGATCCCGCCTGCGCCGTCATCGCCTGCCTATTCGAAGGCATGAGCGAGCCCGAACGCCTGCTCGCCGCGGCGGAGCTGGCGTGGCAGGCCGACAAGCCGCTCGTCGTCTACAAGATGGCGACCGGCGAGGAGGGTGCGGCGGCGGCACTGTCGCACACCGGCTCACTCGCCGGCTCCTACGCCGCCTATCGCGCGGCATTCCGGCGGGCCGGTGTCGTCCTCGTCGAGGATTACGAATCGCTGATTCCAACCGCGTCGTTTTTCGCCAAGGCACCCAAGCCCACCGCACCCGGTGTCGCGGTCGTCGCCGCCTCGGGCGGCTCTGCGATCATGGCCGCCGATCGCGCCGAACAGCATGGCGTGCCGCTGCCACAGCCGAACCCGGGCGTGCGCGCGATCCTCGAGGCACGCATTCCAGAGTTCGGCGCGGCCCGCAACCCGTGCGACGTGACCGCACAGGTCATCAACGACCCGAACTCTCTGATCGAGTGCGTCGAGGCGCTGCTCAGCGCACCGGAATACGGGGCGTTGGCGATACCGGCGGTTTACTCTTCCGAAGCGGCGACACGGTTCATCCCGGTCTATGACGAGCTCGCCGGCCGCTACGGCAAGATCATCTGCAGCGCCTGGCAGAGTGAATGGCGCGATGGACCGGGTGCCAGGGAACGCGAGCAGGCCCGGAACATCGCCCTGTTCCCGACGATGAGCAGCTGCTTTGCCGCACTGGCCGCCGCGAACTGGCGTGCCGCGCTCCGGGCGGAGGGTCGGCAAGAGCCGCGCAGGCTGGCGCCATGGACGGCGAAGGATGCGGCCGCGCGGCTGATTGCCGCCGCCGCGGTACCGATCCTGACCGAGCGCGAAGCCAAAGCGGCACTCGCACCTTACGGCATCCCCTGCGTCGAAGAGCGCCTCGCCGCCGACCGCGACGGTGCGATCGCAGCAGCCGAGGCGCTCGGTTATCCGGTGGTGCTGAAGGCCCTCTCGCCCGATCTGCCGCACAAGACCGACGCTGGCGTTATCCGCCTCAACTTGAAGAACGCAGAGGAGGTCGGCGACGCGCATGATGCGATCCTCGCGCGCATTGCGGCGCAGTCACCGGCGCCGCGCCTCGACGGCGTGCTGGCCCAAAAGATGGTGCCGCAGGGGATCGAGATCGTCGTAGGCGGGCGTGTCGACCGGCAGTTCGGCCCGCTGGTGGTCGTCGGGCTCGGCGGCATTCTCGTCGAGGTTCTGAACGATACCGGACTGATGCCGGCGCCGATCGGGCCGCATGAGGCGGAGGCACTATTGCGCGAATTGCGCGGCTTTCTGCTGTTGCAAGGCTATCGTGGGCTGCCCGGGGTCGATTTTACGCTTCTTTGCGACATTATTTGCCGCGCCTCCGAATTCATCGCCGACCAGTGCGACCTCGTCGGGGAATTCGACCTCAACCCGTTGGTCTGCGCCGGCAGCAGTATCACCGCCGTCGATGCGCTGATCGTACGTCGGGAGAAGGACGGTCCAGTATTAACAGCACTAGTCACTTGACACCCATATCTGCGGCGTATACTTCACCGTATAGTTACTTAACCGAACGGTTAGTGATAGCATGTTGCCCGATCATCTCAGCACCACTTATGCGGCCCTCGCCGACCCGACTCGGCGCGCGATCCTGGCACGGCTAGCCGCGGGTGAGGCCACGGTCGGCGAGCTCGCCGAACCCTTTCCGATGAGCCTTCCCGCCGTCTCCAAGCACTTGAAGGTGCTGGAACGCGCCGGGCTGATCGCGCGCGGCCGCAAGGCACAGTGGCGGCCTTGCCGGCTCGAAGCAGGGCCGCTCAGGGACGCTGCCCAGTGGCTCGATCATTATCGCCGCTTCTGGGACGACAGCTTTGATCGCCTCGACGAGTATCTCGGCGAACTGCAGAGCGGCGAGACCAAAGATGGCCATGACCGCTGACGCCGCGGATCTCTCCGCGGAGCGCGAGCTCGTCATCACCCGGATCTTCGAAGCGCCGCGCCAGCTCGTCTTCAAGATGTGGACTGAGCCCGAGCACCTCGTGCGCTGGTGGGGGCCGCGAGGCTTTACGACAATTTCCGGCCGGATGGACGTCCGGCCGGGCGGCGCCTGGTCGCGTTTGATGCGTGCACCCAACGGAAGTGTCATTCGCAAGCACGGCGTCTACCGCGAGATCGTGGCACCGGACCGGCTCGTCCTCACGTACGTCACGGACGACCTCGCGGGCAATCCCGGCCCCGAGACACTCGTGACGGTGACCCTCGCCGATCTTGACGGCAAGACAAGGCTCACCCTGCACCAGACCGGCTTCGAATCCGTCTTGGCACGCGAAGCGCACCACGGCGGCTGGATCAGTTGCCTCGAGCGCCTCGCCGAGCACCTGTCCACGAATGCGGCGTAGCTGCCTGACCTAAAGTCATTCCCCGTTCCCGCAAGGGAACGAAATCGTTTCGTCAATTTCGTCTTGGCCGGCTCGACCCGTGGGCCTTCAGTCCACGGACTTTGATCCGTGGGCATCCACGCCTGAGAGCGGTCGCAACAAAGACGTGGATGCGCGGATCAAGTCCGCGCAAGACGACTGAGAATAGTTTTGTTGGCGCCGGAAGCAATTTATCGCTGTAGGGCAATTTTCCTTGAACGGGACTGCGCGAAAGCCGGTACACGCGCTATTCTCGATTGGACACCGAAAAGGCATAGCACTCCGGGGGTTTGCGATGAAGGCTGTGGTATTGCGCCAGCACGGCGAAGGTGGATTGCGCTATGAGACGGACTTCCCCGATCCGGTGCCCGGCGCGGGCGACGTCTTGGTGCGGGTCCGCGCCGCCTCGCTCAATTACCACGACATCTTCACCCGCCGCGGCATGCCGGGGATCAAGATCCCGATACCGGCCATCATGGGGCTCGATGTCGCCGGCGAGATCGCTGTAGCCGGTCCCGGTGTTTCCGGCTGGAAGGTCGGCGACCGCGTGCTCGGCGATCCGATCAACCGGGTC
Source organism: Allostellaceae bacterium (assembly GCA_035634495.1). GTDB lineage: Bacteria > Pseudomonadota > Alphaproteobacteria > ATCC43930 > CGMCC-115725 > AP-15. The sequence goes on along the minus strand of DASQCY010000481.1, from coordinate 2,221 downwards.
GAGGGCGGGCTGACCGGCGAGACGGTGCATGGCGGGCTTGCCGAATATTGCCGCCTGCGCGCGCATCAGCTCGTCAAAATCCCCGACGGCGTCGGTTTCGCGGAAGCCGCAGCACTCCCGTGCGCCTATGGCACGGCCCGGCGGATGATGTTCACCAATGGCCGGGTGACGGCGGGCGAAAAGGTGCTGATCCTCGGCGCCTCGGGTGGTGTGGGGGTGTGTTGCGTCCAGCTCGCCAAGCTCGCCGGCGCCACCGTGATCGCCGCCACCGGGTCGGCGGAGAAGGCCGCTCGGCTGCGCGACCTCGGCGCCGACGATATCATCAACTACGCGGACGAGGATTTCGTCCAGGCGATCTACGCGCGCTACGGCAAGCCGGCGCGGCGCGGCGCGGGCAGTGACTGCGGCGTCGACGTGGTCGTCAACTACACCGGCGGCGATACTTGGACCCGCAGTCTGAGGGTTCTGCGCGTTGGCGGTCGGGTGCTGACCTGCGGTGCCACCGCCGGCTACGACCCGCCCGAGGACATCCGTTTCATCTGGACCTTCGAGCTGCAAATCCTCGGCTCCAACGGCTGGGCGCGCGAGGACATAGCCGCATTGCTCGACCTGGTGCAGTCTGGCCCGCTCAAGGCCGTGGTCGACGCGACATATCCCCTCGAACGCGCGGTGGAAGCGCTGGCGCGGTTGGAAAATCGCCAGGTCTTCGGCAAGCTGGTCATCGTGCCATGAGCAATCTGCCGCTCAGCAAGGACGAGATCCAAGACCGCCTCGGGCAGTCGGCATTCATCGAGCTGTTGAACCTGACGGTGCTGAGCGCCGAGCCGGTTAAGCAGCAACTGGTAATGCGCGCCGCGATGCGGCCCGAATTCGAGCGCGGGCGCGGCAGCGGCCAATGGCACGGCGGCCCGATCGCAGCGATCATCGACACGGCCGGCGATTACGCGCTGGTGATGCTGCTGGGCCGGCCATTGCCGACGGTGAATTTCCGCGTCGATTATTTGCGGCCGGCGATCGACACCGCGTTGATCGTCACTGCCACCGTACGGCGCAGCGGCCGGCTGGTGGGTGTCGTCGATGTCGATGTGGCGAACGAGGCGGGCCAGCTGCTGGCGATCGGCCGCGCCACTTACGCCACGGCGACGTGATCTACCGGCCCGCCTCGTTAGGAGAGAACCCGATGACCACAGACTTGCCGATGGTGACATTGCCCGGCGGCGAACGCGTGCCGGCGCTCGGCCAAGGAACCTGGCACATGGGCGAGAACCGCCGCCGAATGGCGGAAGAGGCGGCCGCAGTGCGGCTCGGGATCGAGCTCGGCATGACCTTGATCGACACCGCCGAGATGTATGGCAGCGGCGGCGCCGAGGAGATGGTCGCCCGCGCCGCCGAGGGGCTGCGCGACGACCTCTTCATCGTCAGCAAGGTCTATCCCCACAACGCCTCGCGAGCCGGTGTTGTCGCCGCCTGCGAGCGCAGCCTCGAGCGGCTGCGCACCGACCGGATCGACCTCTACCTGTTGCATTGGCGCGGCTCCATCCCGCTGGCCGAGACGCTCGAAGGCTTCGAGCAGCTCCGGCGCGACGGTAAGATCCGGCGTTATGGCGTCAGCAATTTCGACCGCGCCGATATGGCGGAATGGGTGGCGCTTAAGGGCGGCGAGAATGTCGCGGCCGACCAAGTGCTCTACAATCTGTCGCGCCGCGGCCCCGAATGGGACCTTCTGCCATGGTGCCGCGAGCGCGGTATCGCGATCATGGCTTATACGCCGCTCGGCCAGGGCAGCCTGCTCCACGACCGTGCGCTCGCCGAGATTGCCCGCCGCCGGAATGCGACACCGGCTCAGGTGGCACTCGCCTGGCTTTTACGGCAGGAAGGCATGATCGTGATCCCGAAAGCCGCGCGCCTCGAGCATGTACGCGAGAACCGCGGCGCGCTCGATGTCGTATTGACCGAAGAGGACCTCTTGGCGCTCGACCGCGCGTTCCCCCCGCCGAAAGGCAGGAGCTCGCTCGGGATGCTCTGACCCGCCCGGGGTTCATTGCGCCGCTCTGCCAGCTTCGCTAGTGTGACCTGGCGGGGAGGAGGGGTGGCCGAGCGGTCGAAGGCGCATGCCTGGAGAGCGTGTAGACGGTGATGAATCGTCTCGCGGGTTCGAATCCCGCCCCCTCCGCCACTTATCTCTCTAACGTTTGATCTCCGAGGCTTCCCCGCGCCACCA
>DASQCY010000480.1:0-1979 GCA_035634495.1 Allostellaceae bacterium | reverse complement strand
ACCATCACCGGCACGAAGCTGATGCCGTCGAGCAGATACACGAAGCCGAACGTGTAGCGCTCCGACCCGAGGATCGAATCGATCCCGATCAGGCTGATCGCAATCCCCAGCGCCCCCATCGCCAATCCCTTGACGGTGGAGCCCAGCGCGGCAACCGACACCACGGTGAGGCCGAGAATGGCGAGGGCAAAATATTCCGCCGGGCTGAACGCCAGCGCGGCCTTTGCCACCGGGCCCGAGGCGAACATCAGAATCAGCACGCCGGCGATCGCCGCCGCCATGGACGCGCCCGCCGACAATCCCATGGCGACCTTGGCCTTGCCTCGCTGCGCCATGGGATAGCCGTCATAGGCGGTGGCGGCGGAGGACGCTTCGCCTGGAATGTTGAGCAGAATGGAGGTGACCGATCCACCGAAGGCAGCGCCGACCGAAATGGACGCCAGCATCAGCAGCGCGGACAGCGGATCCATGGAAAACGTGAACGGGATCAGGATCGCCATGGCCACCGGGCCGCCGAGCCCGGGCAGGACCCCCACCCACAGGCCGATCACCGTACCCAGGACCATGAACATGAACTGTTTCAGCTGCAGGGCTGCGGTGAGGCCGAGGATGAGATTGTCGACCATGACGCCGCCTCAGCTCGCGCGCAGCGCGAGCTTGTCGATGAGCCAGTCTCCCACGAGCCCGTGCGGAAGATCGACGTTGAGCAGATAGGGACCGATGAGAGCGAGGATCGCAACCGTCAGAAGCGCGGTCACCACGAGTTGCCGGCGGTTCGCATATCCCATCAACATCGGGACGAGCAGCATCGCCGCGAGCGAGGCGACGACGAAGCCGACGAGCCAGAACAGGAGGCCGAACACCGGCGCGGCGAAAAGCGCAGTCGCGTAGCGCGGCCAATCGGCTTTGGCCGCGGGATCGTCGTCGTCCACCGTCGAGGCATCGCGGGCGCCGCTCCAGCGCACCTGCTCGATCGCAATTGCGAGCGTGAGCAGGATGCCAGCGCTGCCGATGACGAGCGGGAAAAGCCGTGCGTCGAAAGGGATATGGTAGGAAAGCGCAACGATCCCGACGAAAAAGACGAAGAGAATCGCGATCAGAGAAAACTCTTCCCGCCAATAACCTCTGCTATCGGTCGACATTCAACGGCTGGCCTTGTGGCAGGCGCTCACCCCAACACGTCCTTGTATTTTTCGATCACCTCGGTCTGTTTCGCCACCATCTCCTCGACCTGCGCGCGCGTGAGCAGCTTGAGATATTCGCCGGCCTTCTGCATCTGCTCCCACAGCATCTTGTCCTCGAACGCCTTGGCGAACGCGCTCGACAGCGTGGCGATACGATCGTCCGGCACCTTGGGCGTGGTCATGGCGTACCAGATTTGGTCGATCGGCGTGACGCGGAAGCCCAATTCCTTCAGCGTCGGCACGTCGGGCAGCGCCTTCTCGCGCTCTTCGCCGGTGACGGCGAGAAAATGCAAGCTCTCGCGCATACGCGAGCCCGATCCCGGCCCGCTGATCGCCGCGTCGACATGGCCGCCCATGACCGCCGGATAGGCTTTGCCCGAGCCCTCGAAATGCACCATTGCGAACGGCAGGTTCAATTCCTTCTGCAACGCCGCGAGCTGGATGTGGCTCGACCCCGAACACCCGATGCTGCCAACCACCACGCGACGCTTGTGGCACTCCTCGACGAATTGCTGGAAGGTCTGGATCGGCGAATCCTTCCTCACGCAGAGCTGCCAGCTCACCACGCTCCATCCGAAGATCGCAATGAACTCGCTCGCCTTGTAGCCCGCGCGCCCGATGACCTCGTCGATCGCGGCGCCGGGCGCGGACTCCGACAGGGCGGTATGTAGCTTGCTGCGCGCGACGCGGCCGCCCGCCCCCAAGACATAATCGAGGCTGGTCTTGACCCCATGCTTCTCGAGGTAGGGCTGCATGATGCGCGCCGTTGTGTCGATCGACCCACCGGGCGCCTGA
>DASQCY010000479.1:0-1962 GCA_035634495.1 Allostellaceae bacterium | reverse complement strand
TAACAGGCTTCGCCCCCCATCCTTCCGGTAGTCGAGGACCTCGATCGACGCCATCCTGATGGTCGGCTCTAAGAGGGAGAAGATCATGCCCGGTGTTGTTCAAGATCCGCTGAGAGGGCTATCCGATGCGCTAGTCGAGCGCGCGAGGCGGGCGCAGCCCTTGGTCGCACGTATCGAGGTGGAGGGACGCCCGACGCGTTCAGGAACCCTCTGGCGCAAAGACGTCGTCGTCGCTGCGGAGCAGGCCTTCGCGCGTGTCCAAGAGGCGAAGGTCGTGCTCGGCGACGGCAGCAGCTTCGCGGCGCATCTGGCGGGCCGTGATTCCGGCACCAACGTCGTTGCCCTCAAGCTCGACGGAACCCCAAATCCGGGCCCGCTTGCGGCCGCCGAGCCCCATCCCGGCGCGCTCGCGCTGGCCTTTGGCGCCGCCGGCGTCGGCGTCTCCGTGCGGCTCGGAGTCATCCACTCGGTCGGTCCGGCCTGGCATAGTCGAGCCGGCGGCCGCGTCGATCGGCGGATCATTCTCGACATGAGGATGAGCGGGCGGGAGGAGGGCGGACCGGTTTTCGATGCCGGAGGCGGCCTGCTCGGCATCTCGACCTTGGGGCCGCGCCGGCGCGTCCTGGTCATCCCGATCACCACGGTCGAGGGCGTGCTCGAGCCGCTGCTCAGCAAGGGGCGGGTCGAGCGGGGGTGGCTCGGCCTGGCGCTTCAGCCGGTGCTTGTGCCCGAAGCGATGCAGGCGGCAGCCGGCCACTCGCGCGGTCTGATGATCATGGGTGTGGCGAAGGACGGCCCGGCGGCACAGGCAGGCGTGCTGGTTGGCGATATCCTGCTGACCATCGGTGGGGAAAGTGTCGGCCGTCCAACGATGGTGGCGCAGCGCCTCGGGCCGGAGGCGGTCGGGCAACCGAGCGAGCTGCGGCTGTTGCGGGCCGGCACGGTCCTATCGCTAACGGCGATTGTCGCCACCCGACCCTCGGAATGAGCGGCGTCCCGAGCCAGCTGCGCATTGCCGTCATCGCATCCGGTGCGACGGCGCAAAGCCGGCTCGCGGCGCTGGTCGCGGGGGCCGGGCACGAAGTCGTCGAATTGACAGCCGCTCCGGATGCGATCCTGACCGACGGCACGATCGACAGTCCGGCACCGGCACCGGCCGTCACGATCGGTTCGGTCGAAGGAGATTTTGCCGGGTCGTTGCCGCCGGACGCGACAGCTGAGCAGATCGACGCCGCCTTGCGCGCCGTCGCCGCGGGACTAACCGTGCGCGGGCCGAGCCCGCAAGACCGCACCTTCGGACCAATGGTCGAGGAGGCATGGCCGGTGTTGACACCGCGCGAGATCGAGGTTCTCGCGGCCTTGCGCGACGGCTTGAGCAATAAGGCGGCGGCCCGCCGCCTCGGCATCTCGCCGCACACCGTCAAATTCCATATCGAGTCGCTGTTCAAAAAGCTCGACGCCGCCTCGCGGGCCGAAGCCGTCGTCAAGGGTCTGAAGCGCCAGATCGTCGAGATTTGACCGAGGCGCGAGCTCTATTCAAATAGGCCGGAAAGCTCGCAAGCTCCAACTAACCGATAAGAGCTTCGAAGAGACCGCAGACGGTGCCGATCGTCACGCGTTATGATGGCGGAGTCGCGACAACCAGACAGACGAGAGGGTAGCGATGGAACTCTACACGGCCGGCACCGGCAATGGGCAGCGCGCGGCGATCGCGGTCAACGAGTGCGGTGTCCCGTGCACGATGCACGTTCTCAACCTGGCGCAAGGCGACCAGAAAAAGCCGGATTATCTCAAAATAAACCCGACCGCCCGGATCCCGACCTTGATCGATCCCGAGGGTCCCGGCGGCAGGCCGCTGACCCTGATCCAGTCTTGGGCGATCCTCTATTACCTCGCCGAGAAGACCGGCAAGCTGATCCCCAGCGATCCCTTGGCGCGCGCCCGGACCTACCAGTGGCTCGG
>DASQCY010000478.1:0-2664 GCA_035634495.1 Allostellaceae bacterium | reverse complement strand
CAAGCTCCAGCGTTACGGAAGCGCCATTATCGGGATCGTGGCGCAGAAGACCCTTGATCCGGAGGCTCTCTGCACAGCGTCTTCATCAACAATAGCGCACGGCGAGACGAAGCGGCCTGCTTAGGGCCTTGCCTCGCATTCTTGGATCGCGCGATGCGGTATTGCAATCCGCGGTGATCCGTGTTGTTTTCGGAAATTGCTGTCTCACTTGGTGAGACGATGTTTTCTGCGTTGAATCTTGATCGCCGCGGCTCGATCGGGGCCGCACTTGTCGTTCTTAGTCTCGTGTGGCGAATTGCCCCGGCGAGCGCGCAAGAAGCGCGTTTCTTCCGCATCGGAGCTGCCGCGACGGCGGGCAGCTTCTTCGAGGTCGGCGGGGTGCTCGCGAGTGCTATTTCCAAGCCCGCTGACTCGCTCCCGTGCGAGCAGGGCGGCAGCTGCGGCGTCCCGGGACTGGTCGCAGTGGCAGAGGCGACGCAGGGCTCGGTAGAGAATCTCCGCATGATCGCGTCCGACCAGATTGAGTCCGGGATTGCCCAATCCGATGTTGTGAGCTGGGCCTTTACCGGAACGGGTATCTTCGCCGATGAAGGACCGATCAAGAAGTTGCGGGCCATCGCGAGTCTGTTCCCCGAGAGCCTCCACGTGGTCGTACACGCCGACGGCCCGGTTCAGACATTGGCCGATCTGAAAGGCAGGCGCATTTCGTTGGGACAGACTGGATCCGGAACCCTCGTCGATGCCCGCATCGTGCTAGCTGCAAGCGGGCTCACTGAGCAGGATCTGTCGGTCGAATATCTGCGCTCCGGTACTGCTGCAGCTGACCTATCAGACGGTTCCCTTGAGGGTTTTTTCTTGATCGGCGGCATCCCGATCCCGGCGGTTCGCGCACTCGCGGCGACCACGCCGATTCGTCTCATTCCGATCCCTGATGATGTCTTGTCGAAAATGCAAGAAAAATACGGTCCTTACGATCGATCTGTAATACCGGCCGATACTTATCCGGGCGTTGGCGTCGCAACATCGACCGTTGGCTTCCATGCCCTGTGGGTGGTCTCCGCCGACGCCTCCGACGACTTGATCTTCGCTATCACCAAAGCCCTGTGGAACGAGGCAACCCAGCGCCTCCTCGATGCTCACGACCCGATCGGGAAGGATGTGCGGCTCGAACACGCACTCGCCGGCCTGTCCGTACCGCTGCATCCGGGGGCTATACGGTTCTATCGCCAGGCGGGGCTTCCCGTTGAAAATGGCGGGCCAATCGGCAACCCCGATTGACGCGAAACCTTGCGCAAGCCTTTGCCCCTTTTGTACGCAACAGTTAGCAAAATAATGAAGGTGACTGAGTTGGTCGAAGCGAGGGAGACCGGATGAACTTTGGCGAGCGTGTGCGCGATTATTTCTCGCCGCGGCAGCGTGTCGATACTTCGACGGCGGTATCCGATGAGGTCAAGTGCACCACCTGCTACATGTGTGCCTGCCGCTGCGGGATCAAAGTTCATCTCAAGGACGGCGGCATTCGTTACATCGAAGGCAACCGAGACCACCCCGTCAACCGCGGCGTGATTTGCGGTAAGGGCGCGTCCGGCATCATGCAGCAGCACTCACCGGCGAAGCTGAGAAAGCCGCTCAGGCGCGTCGGCGAGCGCGGCTCAGGCGAGTTCCGCGAAATCGAGTGGGAGGAAGCGATTGCAACGGCGGTCGAGTGGCTGGCATCGATCCGCGGCGCAGACCCGAAAAAACTTGCCTTCTTCACCGGCCGCGATCAGAGCCAGTCGCTGACCGCCTATTGGGCAGCGCAATTCGGGACTCCGAATTTCGCCGCGCATGGCGGGTTCTGCTCGGTCAATATGGCGGCAGCCGGAATGTACACTCTCGGTAGCAGCTTTTGGGAGTTCGGCGAACCTGACTGGGCACGCACTCGGTTCTTCATGATGTTCGGCGTTGCCGAGGATCATGATTCGAATCCCATCAAGATCGCGCTATCGGGCCTGCGGCGTCGCGGTGCAAAGTTCGTCTCGGTAAATCCGGTGCGCACCGGCTATTCGGCGATCGCTGACGAATGGGTCGGGATCAGACCGGGGACTGACGGGCTCTTTGTGCTCGCGTTGGTTCACGAATTGCTCAAAGCCGATCGGGTCGATTTCGATTATTTGGTTCGTTACAGCAATGCCGCCTGGCTGGTAATCCAAGCGCCGGGTGCGGCCGATGACGGGCTTTTTGCCCGCGGCGAGGCTGGCGAGCCACTCGTGCTCGGGCCTTCCGGAGCGCTCGCGAGCGGTATCTCGGCGGGTGTCTCGGCTCGTCTTGTTGGCGAAGCTGCGTTGCCCGGCGGGCGGCGCGCCGTCCCAGTCTTTCAGCTCGTGGCCGAGCGCTATCTTGACGCCTGCTACGCGCCCGAGGCGGTCGCTGAGACCTGCGGCATTCCGGCCGCGACGATCCGGCGACTGGCCGCCGATCTCGGGCGTGTCGCTTTCGAAGAGCAGATCGAGCTCCCCTTGCCATGGACAGACTGGGCTGGATGCCGCCATGATTCGATGCGCGGCCGCCCGGTCTCCATACATGCGATGCGCGGGATCTCCGCCCATTCGAACGGGTTCCAGACCTGTCGCGCGCTGCATTTGCTACAGTTGCTCCTCGGAACAATCGATGTGCCGGGCGGGT
>DASQCY010000477.1:0-9718 GCA_035634495.1 Allostellaceae bacterium | reverse complement strand
GGGTCGTCGACAGCGCTGCCCGAGAGGCTGAGTGCCACGGTAAAATCCTTGCGCATCAGCTTCTGAACCCAGTTGGCGGTCTCGATCGTTTCGAGCTCGCCGTCGATCCAGATTTCCTTGAGCTGGTCGATCAGAATCGTCGCGGGATCGCGGTACCATGGGATGTTGCGCGTCGACACGGCGGCCTTGAACCGGTTGTCGGGCCCATAGCCGAGCGAGCGCATCAATGCCTGCGCCTCTTCGCGATTCTCCTTCACGTCGCGACCATAGCCCGGCAAGGTCTGCAATATCTCGAGCGGCATGCCCCAGATCCCCTCTGGCGGCGGTTGCAGGACGGCACCGATATCGTTGTGGCCTTCGCTCAGGATATCGATAAAGACCTTGCGGTCCAGACTCAGCTGCATCGCCCGGCGCAATACCGGATTGTCAAAGGGCGGCGCGCCGGTTACGAGCAGATTGGCCCTGCCGTTCATCGGCTTCAGTTCACAGACAGCCTGCGGCGCCTGGCTCTTGACGTCCTTCAACAACGGGACGGTCACGTCGTAAGGAAAAGTCATATCGAACTTGCCGATAGCAAAGGCAAGGATCGCAGCGGAGCGGTTGGCAATCATCGTATATTCGATGCCGTCGAGATAAGGCCGATCCGGCTTCCAGTAATCCGGGTTACGCGTTACCTTGATCGACTGGTTCGGCTTGTATTCGACAAATTTGAAGGGGCCGGTGCCGAGCGGATGCGTGCGCTTGTCGCGCGGCGAGACATGGCAGGGGTAGATCGGCGAATAGCCCGACGCGAGCAGCGAGAGAAAAGCCGGCTGCGGCCGCTTCAGGTGGAATGTCACCTCGGTTTCGCCGTTGGTCGTGACTTCGCCGAGATTGAAGAACCAAGCCTCGCGGAAGTTGAGACGCAGCTTCTCCTTGGTCTTGCCCATCAAGAGATCATAGGTGCATTTGATATCGGCGGTGGTGAACGGCTCGCCGTCGTGTCATTTGACGCCGTCGCGCAACATGAAGGTCAGCTCGGTGCCGTCCTCGCTCCACGACCAGCTCGTCGCGAGATCCGGAACGATCGATTCCGCCCGGTTCTGCGGCACATGCTGATCGAACAGAACGAGATTGTTGAACACCCCTATCATCGGCATGATCGCCGATATTGTTCCCTCTTCGAGGATCGACATACTGGCCGGGCTGTCGCGGTGCTGAACGCGCAGAACGCCGCCCTGCTTCTGGGCCAGCGCCGCTGTGGCGAACGCCATCCCGAGCAGCAGTCCCGCGGCCGTCGCGAAGGCTCTGCGTGCGTTCATTTACGATCCTCTCCTATGAGGCGCCGCGGGTTGACCCACCCTGCGGTTGCCCGACACATTAGAGGAGGATGCGCGAACTCGCACGCGCCGCACCGATGAGAGAGCCATGAGCAGACTTGATCCCATCCCCTATTCCGACGCGCAGCTCCGCGCGATCCTGCAGCGCGTCAAGACGATCGCGATGGTCGGCGCCTCGTCCAATTGGAACCGGCCGAGCTACTTCGTGATGAAATATCTGCAAGGCAAAGGCTATCGGGTAATCCCGGTCAACCCGGGCATCGCCGGCCAGATGCTACTCGGTGAAAATGTCTATGCATCGCTGCGCGATATTCCCGATCCGGTCGACATGGTCGATGTCTTCCGCCCCGCGCGAGACGCTCCCGCGATCGTCGAGGACGCGATCGCGATTGGTGCCAAGGTGGTGTGGATGCAGCTCGGTATCCGAAATGATGCCGCGGCGGCGACGGCCGAGAAGGCTGGGATCGAGGTCGTCATGAACCGCTGCCCGAAGATCGAGTTCGGTCGGCTGGGAGGTGAGCTTTCGTGGAGCGGTGTCAACAGCGGCATTATTCGCAACCGGCCGCCCGAGTCGCCGCTGCCGCGGCGCGTGCGCGAGCGGCCGGCGCCGTCGCACAACATCACCTACGGCTTCGAGACCCGCGCCATCCATGCCGGCGCGGCGCCCGACCCGGTGACTGGCGCCCGCTCGACGCCGATTTACCAGACAACCTCCTACGTGTTCGACGATGTCGACCACGCCGCGTCGCTCTTCAACCTGCACAATTTTGGCTACATCTATTCGCGCCTGACGAACCCGACGGTCGCCGTCCTAGAAGAGCGGGTCGCGAGCCTCGAGGGCGGCCGCGCCGCGCTCGCCGCAGCCTCGGGGCATGCCGCGCAGTTCCTGATTTTCTTTACGCTGATGGAGCCGGGCGACGAGTTCGTCGCCTCACGCAATCTCTATGGCGGCTCACTGACCCAGTTCGCGCTGTCCTTCAAAAAACTCGGCTGGAAGTGCCATTTTGTCGACCCGACCAACCCGGAGAATTTTCGCGAGGCGCTGACCCCCCGGGTCAAGGCGATCTTTGTCGAGAACCTCGCCAATCCGGGCGGCATCATTCTCGATCTCGAACGAGTGGCGACGATCGCCCACGAGGCGGGCATCCCGCTCATCGTCGACAACACTTTGGCGACCCCGTATCTCTGCGAGCCCTTCCACTGGGGTGCTGACATTATCTGCCACTCGACGACGAAATTCTTGAGCGGCCATGGCCACGCGCTGGGCGGCATCATCGTCGAGTCTGGCCGTTTCGATTGGTCGCAAGGCGATCGCTTTCCCTCATTGACCGACCCCGAGCCCGCTTATCACGGGCTCAAATTCTACGAGAATTTCGGCGATTTCGCCTTCACCACCAAGGCGCGTGCCGTGGCGTTGCGCGACTTCGGCCCGACTTTGTCGCCGATGAACGCATTTCTAACCCTGACCGGCATCGAAACCCTGCATCTGCGCATGGACCGCCATGTCGAGAATGCCCTGAAGGTCGCCGAGTTCCTCGCCGACCACCCGCACGTCGCCTGGGTCTCCTATGCCGGGCTAAAGGAAAGCCCGTTCTACGAGCTCGCCCGGAAATACCTGCCAAGAGGTGCCGGCGCGGTCTTTACCTTCGGCGTCAAGGGCGGTTACGAAGTCGGCATCAAACTGGTCGAGAGCGTGCGCTTGTTCTCCCACCTCGCCAATATCGGCGACACCCGCAGCCTGATTCTGCATCCCGCCTCAACGACGCATCGTCAGCTGACCGACGAGCAGCGCCTGGCGGCCGGCGCTGGCCCCGACGTCATCCGCCTCTCGATCGGCCTCGAAACCGTGGAGGATTTGATCCGCGATCTCGACGAGGCCCTTGCGGCAGCCGACCGGTAACGGCTCAGGGCGGCGGCAGGCGCTCGAGCGCCATTCGAACCATCGGATCGGCGTGATGAAGCCGCCGGACACGCCGCTCCAGCTGCGCCCGCAGCGCCGGCGCCGCCGGAAACGCGCAATCGGTCCAAAACCGCTTGGTCGGATCGAAATAACCCACCGTGTCGAGAAACGCGACCGTAAAGTAATAGCTTTCGGACAGCGATTCGCTTTTCGCCCGCGCCACGACTGTTCCATCGGAGGTGACTGCCGTAGCGAGACACCAGCCGAGAAGGCGGTCGAGCTCCACGCGGGCGCGCTGCCGCTGGTCCGGGCGCAGCTCCGGCCAGCCGAGCTGGAACAAGGTCGCGACATCGTAGTTGTTGTGGTTTGTAAGACCCGCCTCGTCGAGCCAGCCATTGGGATAACGGTCGTCGCGGATCTCGATCAAGGTGTCGATCAGTTTCGGCCAATACCCGATCCTGCCCTCGAGGTAACGGGCCATGTGGAAAGTGAGACTGAGATCAGTCGTCCGCAGGCGTTGTCCGCCGATCTCGTAGCCTGCCCCAAAGAACCCGGTGACCGGGTCCTGCCATTTGGCGACAAACCGGCGGATGACCATCTCAAGGCGGGGGTCCCACCGGTAATTCGCGGGCAGACGCCACAAGATCAATCGAACGAGATCGGCGGTCGCAAAGTTGAGCTCCTTGCGTTGGTCGACCCCGTCCTCCGCCAGGCGAGAGACGAGGAGACCCTCGAGGTAGCGTTCCAACCGGTCTGGATCGTTGATCCGATCGAGAAAACGTGGCGGTTTGCCATTGAAATCGGGTGCCAGCAGGTGGTCGACCGAGGCGTCGAGCTTCAGAAACCAGACGTCTGTGCAGGCGCCGTAACTGCCTTCCTCGTCCGGGTTATTAGCGCACGGCGGCGTCGGCAGGGCCGCCAAGCTCCGGATTCTCTCGAGGTTCGTGCGGACGCCGGCTACATCAGCGGTGTATTCGAGCCGCCAGCGAAGCTCTCTCAGCGCTTGGCGCAGGCACGAGGTGTCGATGCCGACAGCCTCGTCACGATCGAGCCGCGCTTCGATCGGTCGAATATCGGGCTGCAGCGCCATACAGAGATCGGCCATCGCCGGAAAATATGTAACCATTGCCCGTTGCGGGCTCCAGCCGGCTGGAGCCCGCAATGTGCGTTGCGCATCCATTACCGCAACTAGGCTGCCGCCGCAGCTTGCACGGGCCGCTGATCGAGCTGGATCAACGAACCGAACGCCGTCGCAGCGAATAGTCCGACAAGAGCGATGATGCTGGCGAGCATCAGCGGACTGCCGCTCGGTCCTAGCGAAAGCAGAGCAGTTGCACCCGCAGCACCGGTCATCTGAATGAAGCTGCCAAGACCAGATGCCGTACCGACCATCCCGGCGTTGACGACGAGGCTGCCGGCCGTCGCGTTCGGCGTGATCAGACCGCTGCCACAGCAAATCAGGATCATCGGCCCGATCACGGCATAGGGGCTCGCGACGCCCAGCAACGCCAGAGTGACCATGATCGAGGCGGCTGGGATCAGCACGGTACATCCGATCGTGATCAGACCGTCGATGCCGAGCCTTCGCGTCAGCCGATTCGATAGAAAACTGCCAACCAGGAAGCCCATCGGCGGCAGCGACGCGTAAAAACCGTAATCCTCCGGAGGTATCCCGAAGCCGACGATCAATACCGCCGGAGCGCCGGCGGCGAAAATGTGAAAGCCAGCGTGAGAACCGGCCGCGGTGAACGCGTAAGAGAGGAAGCGCCGGGTTCCGATCAAGGTCCGATAGCTCGCCAGCATCCCACCGGTGCGAGACGGCGCGGCGGTTGCCGCGCGGCCTTCCGGCACGTATCGGGTCACCAGCGCCATAGCTACGCTAGCGATAAGCCCGATGACAACGAAATTGCAACGCCAGCCAAACCATCCCTGCAGATATCCGCCCAGTATCGGTGCGAATGCCTGCATCAGGGTGGCGGCAATCGCTCGCCCGGCAATGACCCGAGCGGCAGCCTCCCGGCCCCAGACCTCGCGCGTGATCGCGCGGCCGACGACCAGTCCCGCGCATGCCCCGATCCCTTGCACGACCCTCGCGGCAATCAGAAAATCAATCGACGGGCTGATCGCGCAAGCGACACTGCTGATGGCACTCAATGCGAGGCCGCAAAGGATCGTTCGCCGGCGGCCATATCGATCGGACAGCGGTCCGAGCACGAGCATGCTGGCCGCGAAGGCCAAGAGGTAACCCACGAAGGTGAGCTGCACCCGGGCGATCGAAGTCTCGAATGCGCCGGCGATAGCCGGTATTGATGGGACATAGATTGTCGAAGCCACCATTCCGAGAGACGATGTCATCGTCAGGGTCAGCAGCAGGACGCGCTGACGAGGGACTGCAGACCCAGCGTCTCGAAGCGTGGGAGCGGTCAAAAGCTCAGGCATGATCGATCCTTATTCGTGAGTGTTTCCCGAAAAGGCCGGCCTCCAGTGCCGGCAATTCGTATGTGGAGCTCCTCTCGTGATCGCGGAGACCCTCGGTTCGATAAAAAGGCTCGGGATAGCGGGGCGACCCGACCGGGCGCGGGGCGAGCCAATCGTCGAGGGGTGCAACGGGCACCGCCTGATTCTCAGCGTCGTAGTCGGGAAGCAATAAGACGGTTAAGCGGCGCGCACCTCGGGGCCAAGGGACCTCTAGCCGTCTGATCAGAGCACCTGCCGCCCGCTTGCCGTCCTGGTCGTCGCGACGCGGCAGCTCAGACACAAGAGCGCCTTGACCGGCGAGTGGTCGGCCGTGCAGTCCCTTGATATCAGTAATTGGGAACGAGCACGGCGCCGGAGGCAGCGCCAGCTCAAAGCGCGCCGTGCTCGGTTCGAGAATGCGCGCCACAAATCGGTCGTCGCCGAGTCGGAAGCGGGCGACCGAGCCAACTATCGAATCCGGATTGGCGCTCGTATGGATCGCCCAAACGACATTGTCGGAGATTGCGGGGTCGATTTCGTCCTGGATCACGACTTGCCGTCCGATCAGCGCGGCACCGCGGCGGACCGAGCCAGTCGGCTTCCCATAGGCCGCCGAGAGGTCGAACACGACCCATTTGCAGTCGCCTTCGACGCAGCTGCCAAGGATCGGAGTGCGAGCGTTGGGCACCTGATTGAGGCCGTCTATAACGAGCGTGTTATGGCCTACGGCGTGTGTCCGATAATACCGCCACCGCGACCCGGATCTGTTGTCGGCTCCATGGTCGAAATAGCCGGGTAAGTCGTAGTCGTCTGAGCCGAGATCGATCACCCAGCGCCGCCTTGCGCCATCGACTACGAAGCTGCCCGCATCGGCTTGGGTATGGAGCATCGTATCTTCCAGGCGGCGTGATGATGCACATTCGTTACCCGGGGCATTTCCGCCCTTGATTGCGATATAGACCGGGCGCGCCTTCGGGGTGGACGACCAAGTGTTGCGGAAGCAAGCCAGATTACTGCCGCGAAAGATCTTTCCCCTGGGAAGATCGAGGGCCGCCGGGCTGGCCCTCAGTCTATTCGCCCATATTGTAGTGAATGGGAGGTACCATCCGTCGTAATCGCGGATGAGCCAGCCGTCGATCGGCCGCTTAAACCGACAGGCGAGCCAGACGAGCGGAGAAACGTCGAATTGCAGCTCGGAATCACCGAAATTGAAGGCGGCTCCGAAGGGTCCGACCGTATGGAGAGCAAAGTCGCCTGTTTGCGCGAAGCCCGGCCGATCCGCGAGGCCAAAGCTGTCCCCCAACGTGCTCTCGAGCCCAGCGACCATCAGGCTGGCATACCGGATAGCGAGGGACCAGTAGCTCAGGCCCTCCGGCCACGCCCCGTCTGGAGCGAAAGCCTCGAAGATATTTCGGGACGCCGCTAGGCTCTTCGCTACCAGCTGCGTCGTGAGATCCCGATATCGTTCGAGGACCGCAAGGGCGGCAATCAAGATGCCCGAATTCGACACCAATGCACAGTTGTCGCGCCGTCTCGGCCACAGCAGCGATGGATCTTCGTACGCGGCAAGCGCGGGCTCGAGCACATGCCGATAGAGGGCGTTCTCGATAGCTTCTCGTTCTTCGTCCAGCAATTTATCGTAGAGCCAGTCATAAGCGAGGGAGACGGCAACGGCTGTTTCCGCGCAGTCGAGAAACGATTTGATTACGGGCCGCCGTCTCCAGCTCGTTGCCGAGCTCAGTTCCTGTAATACACTGCGTGACGCTTGCAACGCATCGTTTGCCTCGCTACCGTTACAGATCAGCGCCATGAAGGAAGTATTGATAAGACGGCGCGCCTGATGTTTAACCGCGGCTCGGGCCCCTTGCCCGACTGGCGCGGGTTTTATTTGGCGTAACGAAACGTTCAAGCGCGCCAGCAGCTTCGAATTACTGCCGACAAGCCTGCGGATACGGGCGATTCCCTGCTCATGGAACAATAGATATGGATGTCCCGTCTTGAATTCCGCGACCGCGGTTTCAACGAGCTTGGCAGCCGCGCTATTTGTTTGGCCTACCTCAAGAGCCGGCACGCTATCGAAGGGCAATCAAGTTCCCCGACAGGGGACGTATCGGTTGCCGAAACCGAGCGGCCTCGCCTCGGTCGTCCAGTACGGGCGAGGCCGTCGACCGTTACAAGCAATCGCCCCGCCCCCAAATGCGACGGAGTCGCGGCTTGGTTATCGCCAGCGCGTAACCAAATGTATCAACAAATATCAATTATATTTCAAGAATGCAAGCAGTTCTGTGCTCGAGCGGCGCTCGGCGAGAAATGCGACATTCCAGCCGACGAGGTTGAATTTGTCCCGCGCCAAGACACCTTCGATTCATCCCTTTGCAGATGACCCGATCGTGACGACATTGAGAAATCAATGTAGCCGGTTTTTGACGCCCTGATGGAGTGCGACGCTTTGCCGAGGCGCTCCGCCGACAAAGAGTGTGCTGAGCAAGTAAGAATCGGTCTCAGTTGTCTGTTTGCCGATCACCTTAAAAGGCGTTTGGCGAGTTCGGGTCGCCCTCCCGACGAACGGCCAAATTCGACCAACGATGTCACATTTGCAGTTGTTCTGTCTCGACTGAAACTAGGCCCGGACAAGTGCCCGTCGGATCGTAGTCGCTGCGAGCCGGGACCGACCGGCTACTTTCTATGGCCGGGGTCGGCGTCCATAGGCGACATCGAGTACACTGCTGCTTAGTGATCTGCCGGGCGACTGCACTGCGCCAGCGGGATGATCAGAATCTCTAACAAGTCGCGACGCGTTCCGCAACCCGGCCGTGCGTCTGTCAACTCCGAAACAACCTGTCTATCGGTTGGTTATTGCCGCCGCTATCGACGCAAACACCGCAGCGATCGTGTTCCTGGCCTCCACCGCCTTACCTTCTGGTGTTCCGCCCCGGAAATTCTTGACATAAAGGAGCGGTTCCGTTCCGGGTGTCGCCACGAAAGGAGATCCCCATGCGAGCCGGACGCCAGAAGCCGCAACTGACGATCAGCGACATGGAGCGAGCTCAACTTTCGGTGATCGCCCGCTCGCGGAGCATGCCGGCAGCCCTGGTTCTGCGGGCCAAGATCGTCCTTGCCTGCGAGTGCGAGGCGAACAACCAAGCAGTTGCCGCCAACCTCAATCTCAGCCCCTATACTGTCGGCAAGTGGCGCAGCCGCTTCGTCGCAGACCGCTTGCAGGGGCTTTACGACGAGGTGCGGTCGGGCCGGCCGCGGACGGTCAAGGACGAGGCCGTGGTCACGCTGATCAGCAAGACGCTCGCGAGCAAACCCGAGGCAGCAACCCATTGGGGCGTGCGCTCCATGGCTGACGAGACCGGACTTTCCAAGAGGACCGTGCATTGACTGTTTCAGCTCTTCGCCCTGCAGTCGCGTAGGACCCGCAGCTTCAAGATTTCCTCCGATCCCTTCTTCGTCGAGAAGCTGCGCCGCACTGTCGGCCTGTATCTCGATCCACCGGACAGGCACTCGTTTTCTGCGTCGAATGAAAAGAGCCAAGTCCAGGCGCTGGAACGCACCCGACCGATGCTGCCCATCGGGTTCGGCTATATTGAGGGTGTCACCCATGATGACGAACCCCACGGCACCACCACCTTGTGCGGCGCTCAATCGGCTCGACGGCTCGGTCCTGGCGCAGTGCAAGCCGCGTCATCGGGACGGTTGAACGCGAGGCCGCGCTGGAGATGGCGGCCGCTCGCCCCAGCAATCACCTGATCACGCTTGGCGCCGACAAGGCTATGATGTGGCCGACTTTGTCGCCAATCTGCGGCAGCTCAATGTGACGCCCCATGCAGTGCAGAATACAACGAACCGGCGTTCTACGATCGAGGGTCGAACGACCCGCCATCCCGGCTCTGTGTTCAGTGGGCGGGTGCGCAAGCGCATTGAGGAGGTGTTTGGCTGGACGAAGGAGGCCTCCGGCTTTCGCAAGACCCATCACCGTGGTCTTGCCCGCGTCGGGGGATGTTCACCCTGACGGCCACGGCCTACAGTCTTGTCC
>DASQCY010000476.1:0-4919 GCA_035634495.1 Allostellaceae bacterium | reverse complement strand
GTTTCCCCAAACGCTTCTGGACATGTAGGCGCCCGGTCTTCCCCCCCGACCGGGCGCCGACGTTTTTTAGCCGTTGTTCTCGTGCACAGGTTGCCTAGGCCGTTGTCACATGCTTCATTACGTTTTGAACTCCGGTTGACGGGTCGGATGAGCGGTGACATTGCGCCTCATTACTTGGAACATTAACTCGATCAGGCTAAGAATTGACAATGTTCGCCGGCTCCTGATGGAATGGGCCCCGGAAGTCCTGTGTCTACAGGAGACTAAGACGCCGGACGGTTTCTTCCCACGCGAAGCATTCGAGGCGCTTGGCTACCGCCAGATGCTGGTGCACGGGATGAAGAGCTACAACGGCGTCGCAATCCTCTCCCGGATCCCATTTCGATCGCCTCACATCCGCGCCTGGTGCGCCCGCACCGATTGCCGACATGCTACGGTCGAACTGCCCGGCGGCATCGAGCTTCACAACATTTATGTGCCTGCAGGTGGCGACGTGCCAGACCCGGAGTCCAACCCGAAATTTGCCCATAAGCTGAGGTTCCTCGACGAGTTGACGGCATGGTTCGCCGCAGAACGGCAGGACGGCCGGCCCATGATTGCGGTGGGCGATTTGAACATTGCCCCACTGGAGACTGATGTCTGGTCGCACAAGCAGCTCCTCAGCGTCGTCAGCCATACACCGGTCGAAGTCGAACATCTTGGCCTCTTGCAGCGGGCGGGCGGGTTTATCGATGCGGTCCGGCATTTCGTGCCTCCCCACGAGCGTCTGTACACTTGGTGGAGCTACCGAGCGCGTGACTGGGTCGCTTCGAACCGAGGCCGCCGGCTCGATCACATCTGGGTGACGCCGACACTCGTCGGCGCTCTTTCCGAGGCCCGGGTTCACCGAGACAGCCGCGGCTGGGAGAAGGCCTCCGACCATGTCCCCGTTATGCTTACGATCGGCAGCTGACGTACCTGTATAGGTTGTAGCGGCCTGGAGTGAGGCCCTCCGGCAGCGCCATGGGGCTCAGGCCGCGCCAAGCGATGGCGGGCTCGCTAACCAACACCCCACCCGGGCGCAGCAACGGCACGATCAGCGGTGCGACTTGCGCTGCAAGTGCGCGGCTCGCGGCGACATCCCCGGTCGCGGGATCGAGATGTGCCAATGCTACCCGGCCCCCAAGCAGCTCCCGGGCAGTTTGTAGGGTATCGCGCATGTCGCCGAGGAGGAGGAGTTCGGCTGGCGGCACGCAATCGGGATGCGCCGCAACCCGGCGCTCGCAGACGTAGATTTTTCGGTCCGGAAACAGTTGGCGCAGATGGTCGTAGGTTCGGCCGTTGCCTAGTCCGAGCTCAAGCACGTCCCCGTCCAATTCCCAGACGAGGTGGGCCGCTAGATCGAGGCAGGCGCGCTGAGCCTCAAGCCGGCGGATAAAGCTGTCGAGCCGGCTCACGACCGATCAGGCGGCGATGCCGGCGTCCTCGCGCAGACGCTTAACTTCGTTAAGCGCGCCGGTGAGCTGATTGTTCGTCCGATCGAGCCGCTGCGCCAGTTCCTGCATGATCGACACCGCCATGGTCGGAAATTCGCGCACCATGCGCATGAACAGATCCTTTGAGATCCGCAGAGCGACGAGACGGTTCTTGGCACACACCGTTGCGTTGCGTGGCACGTCGCCCAATATCGCCATCTCTCCGACGGTCTCGTTGGCGCCAAGTGTCGCCACGATCACCGGACCGGCTGGCGTCTCGACGATGACGTCGGCGTGGCCGTCGATGATCAGATAGGCTGCGTCGGCGGGGTCTCCTTGCCGCATTAACTGCTTGCCGGGGTCGAACGCGACCCGCTCGCTCATAAAGGCCAAGAGCTTGAGTTTCGCAGGCTCGATCTCGGCAAACATCGGCACTTGCCGGAGCAGCTCGAATTCTTGCTTCAGACTCATCTTCTCCTCCCAATTCCTTATTCGGCGGCGACCAGCAAAGACATCAGCGATGTGTTCCCCTCCAGTTCGGACGGGGCGCCCTGTTCCTGGAGCTTTCCGGCGCTGAGGACGAGGACCCGGTCGAAGTTTCGCGCGAGGCTCGCCCGATGCAGCACCCAAATGATACCTCGGCCGGCGAACTCCTCCTTCAATCCCCTGATCACTTTCGACTGCGCCTGACCGTCAAGCGTCGAGGTCGCCTCGTTGAGGATCAGAAGGTCGGGCCGCTTGAGCACCGCACGGGCGATCCCTGCCTTCTGCCGTTCGGCAAAAGACAGGCGCGATCCGCCGGTGCCAACATTGTAATCGAGCCCGACATCGATGACGGTTTGGCGGAGCGATAGCGCATCGACCACCTCAGCGAGCACCGAAGGGACCCTGATCGGCGCATCGGCCTCGCCGTAGGCGATCTTGCCGAACAGGATGTTGTCCTGCACCGCGGCGGCCGCATTATAGCGTTCGGCGTCGAAAAACTCGATCTGCGGCCGAGCCTCTGTCGGCAGATCGGCCCGAAATACTCGGCGCGCCTCGAGAAGACGATTCTGCATCATCTCGTCGAGGACATCGAGCCTGTGCCGGGCCGGGATCAGCCTAAAGGGCAACGAGAGAAGTTTCGTACGATCGGCCTTGCCGAGTGCCGCGGGCCCGCCGCCGCCGATGCGCCCGAGGATAGCGACGAACTCAGGAAGATCGTCTGCGCTGATGAAGCTGAATTGCTCGAAGAACTCGTGATCGGCCGGCAGATCAGCGAACAATTCGACCATCGTCTCGGCCACCTGCTTACCGGCTTCGACGAGGTCTTCGATCAGCCCGACCTTTGCGAGAACCTGCAGCACGTAGGTGTTGTCGGCGAGCGCTTCGAAATCGAAAGCTGGACCGATCGGTGTGCCGAACAGTAAATTTTCCGCCACCGATGCGTTAGAGTTGAACCGATCGACGTCATAGGTTTCGACGAGATGCGTGATGCCGTCCTCGACGAGCCGTCGCGCGAGCGCTTTGCGCGCCTCGAGGAGGCGTGCGGCGGCTTCGGGGGAGGCTTCGGGGTCGAGCCGCCAGCGCAACCCCAGTGTGTAGACGACCTCGTCGAAGTCGAGACGGTCCAAGACCTCGATGATTCGTGTCGACAGACCCTCGTTGTCGGCGACCCCGGCGCTTTCGTAATCGAGCCAGTCCGCATGAAGGTCGAAGTCGATGTTACCAGACCGTTGTGCCTCGTAGATCTGGGCTGAGCGGCGTTTGGCGGCCGCCGGATCGTATCCGGCTGGTCGGATCGGGCGGTGGCGCAGGCCGAGCAGAAGATTGTCGCGTAAGGTACCGGCAAACAGATAAGGGGCTGCGCCGACATAGCCGATCCGGCGGCCGATCACCGCGGTCGGAAGAGTTGCAAGGTCGATGCCCCCGATCGTGATTCGGCCACTCGTCGGCCGGATCAGACGGGCGAGCAGCAAAGCGAGCTCGTTCTTGCCGCTGCCGCCTTGGCCAATGATAGCGACCTGCGTGTCGAGCGGTACGCTAAAGCTGATCGCGTCAATGACCCGGCTTCCGCCGTCCTCGGAGAGCGACAAATTGGCGACGGCAAGCTCGCCGGTCAGACGCGGCACGCGCCCGGGCTCCTCGAGCAGCAAGCGACCGTCCATCATACCGGCGGGCTGAAATTGCTCGACGATCTGCTCGTACTTGATCCGCGAGTCCTGGAACGACTGATAGAAAGTGAGGAGCTCGTTCCATGGTGATGCCATGTCTCTTTGGGCAAAGACCACGGCTGCCAGCGCGCCGGAGGAAAGCTGACCGCGGATGACCAGATAACCGCCAATCGAGAAGAAAAAGAACGGCGTCAACTGACCGAGAAAGTTGTTGAGAAACTTGGAGAGAAATTTCCGCTGATTGCTTTCGAAGCGGATATCGTAAATTGTGCCCAAAAGACGGGCAAAACCGGTTAGCTGCAGCTTGGCGTTATCGTTGGCGAGAATATCGCCGATTCCCGACGCCGTTTCGTGGACTCGGTCGGCGACCTGGCGGATCGTGCGCACACGGCGTTTGGCAAGCTCATTCACCTTGCGCTGCAGTTTCGGGATCAGATAGCCCTGCACGGGATAGAGTGCCACGGCAGCGAGGCCCAGCACCGGATCCTGCATGAACATGAAGAAGATGATTGTCAGCAAAGTACCGCCTTGGAAAGCCGGCATCGCGACGGCATCGCCGATGAAGCCGCCCAAGGATTCGCACTCTGCCGTGATCATCGGAATGATCTGAGCGGATGAGGTTTTCTGAAAATAGGAGAGCGGGAAAAGCAACATCCGCTGATACAGCTGATAGCGGAACCGCCGCAGCATGCGTTCGCTAAGCCGTGTCTTGAAGGTATTGATATAGTATTTGAACAGGCCATTGATGAAGACGAGAGCTAAGAACGCGGCACACAGCAGCGTCAGATAGGCGATCTGGTCAAATTCGAAGCCGAAAATGTTCTGTGGAAAATGCTTACTTGTTGCGATCGCGCCATTGATGATCGTTTTCGGAAGTTTGAGCGAGTAGTAAAGGAAAGGAAAGGAGGCCAGCGTCAACATGAGCACTAGGAGCTGTTGCCGCAGGCTGTGCCGCAGGATGAAACGATAGATCGTCGGCTGGAGTGCGCTCGGGTCTTCGGCTTCCCGTTGCGGCGGCTTGGGTGCGGGCGCAGAGGCGGCCCGCTTCTGCCGCCACGGGACAAACCCGAGCCAATCCCGTGCCGGCCGGAGCGCGCCCTCGGCCGTGTTAACCAGCGCTGCCACTCCTTTCATGGCGATCGCCTTCATGTAAAGATCATTTCCCGATGGGGCCGCCTATGCAATAGTCGACCCGCACGGTTGCATGAGGGGGCCGGCGTGGCCGCTCGCCGTCACCATAAGCGGGTGCTCATTTACAGCCATGACAGCTTCGGGCTCGGGCATCTGCGCCGATGCCGGGCGATCGCCCACT
>DASQCY010000475.1:0-7868 GCA_035634495.1 Allostellaceae bacterium | reverse complement strand
TCGGCCAGCGGCGTTGCTGTTGAGGATTGTCTGCGGTGAGTTGCTTTAGCCTTGAAAGGATGGCGGGAACCTGCTCCACCCCCGATCTGTAAGGATCCAGATAGGCTGCATCCCCGGTGATCAGGAAGCCTCGCTGGTCCCGCTCCGTGTCGCGGATCGCAGTTTCGAGCGCTTGCGTTTCAGTAATCACCTCGATGGTATGGGCGACAAGGTCTTGGCTTTGTCTGAGCTCCGGAACGTTCTCGGCGATCTGGTAAACGTCGAGGCCACTGAGGACCACCGCAGGTATCATGACCAAGGTCAGTCCCTGCCAAGGCGCCTTTGGCCGTGTAGGGCGTGTTATGTGTGTCATCAGCGCTAGGAATTCCTTGCCGCTGTCATCGTCACTCCGATCACCTCTAGTGCCCGTGCGATGCCTTCGCTGAATCCGCGAAAGTGGGACATAGTCCAAGCACGATACTCTCGGATCCGCTCGAGCGGAAGCGCGGTCTTTGGTGTCGGCTACTAGCGACAGGTTGCCGCGAGATACCGTACGAGCGCTATGCCTCAATAAGGAACTCGGTGGCCTGCGCTTCCAGCTTCACTAAGCAGCGCGGTGACTGGAAATTCTGCGAGGAGATCGGAAACTTGGACGCGGTCCTGCAAAACCAGGCAGCGACCCGTGAACAGGTTTCGCCAAGTTGCAGGGCCGGGAAGGATAATCTCCGCCGCACCCCAATCGGCGGTTGCACCACCGCGATAGAGTGCGTGGACCAACCGCGGTACAGCGACGATGAGTGACTGGCCGGCACGATTGCGGGCGAAGGCGCACAGGTGTTCGCCCCTTGCTCCCTCGACCTCGAGCGGCTGGTAATCTCCTTCGCCGAACAGCTCGGGATGAGATCGCCGTGCCTCGAGCAGCCGTCGGATAACGAATAGCTTCTCGCGCCCGTCCTGCCAATACTCGGCAAGATCGGCCAGCGAACCGGCGGCGACCTGTTCCAATAATCTCCGCCGAATATTCCAATCGACCGGCCTACGATTGTCAGGATCGACCAGACTATCGTCCCATAGCTCACCACCCTGATAGATGTCGGGCACACCCGGGACGGTCAGCTTAAGCACGAGTTGTGATAGCGATACGATCGCGCCCAGTCGCGCGAGCGATGTTACGAAGGCATGGAACCGCATGAGAAACGGGCCTTTCCGCGACGCTTCGAGCACGGCGCGAACAAAACGCCGAAGGGCTAGCTCGTAGGGAGCGTTCGGGTTGCTCCAGCTCGATTGCTGCTTTGCCTCGCGGGCTGCCTTGATCATATACGCTTCGATCCGCTCACCCAATCTCTTTATCCCCGCCACGTCGTCTGGAGCCAGATCCGGCGGCCAGGCGCCGAGCAGCGCCTGATAAAAGAGGTATTCGATATTGCGTTCGGGTACGATTTCGCCATCGACCTCGGCTCGACGCGAACGGTTCAGTCGGAACCATTGCATTAGCCGGTTGTTCCAAAGTCGCGGCATCTCCGATAACAGTGCGAGCCGCACGCGGGCGTCCTCGCCACGCTTCGTGTCATGGGTCGCGGTTGTCACCATTGCTCGCGGCCAAGAACGCGCGCGCTCCTGGTTCAGATGGTGGAAGGCGGCGACGGATATCCCAAAGCGACGCGGATCGCCACCAACCTCATTGAGCGCGAGCAGCCGAAAATACCGGTAGAATGCGGTGTCCTCGAGCGCTTTAGCCATGACGGGCCCGGTCACCTGCTGAAAATGCATTGCCGCGCCGAGCGCTCGGGCGCGATGCTGGCCAGGGTTCTGGCCCATCCCTCCGCCAGTAAGCACACTGTGCAAAAAGTCGAAGATGCTCCGATCAGCCGCGCGCCACCGTCTCTTCGCCAGTCCCAAGGCCCATTCGATGTAGCGGCGATCGTCATCGCCGGCGCCCTGAGGCGATACATAGGTCCGGTACACGGGAAAGGCGGCAATGACCTCTTCCAGGGCAGCGAGCATGCCGTTTAACGTAAAGTCCCGCGTGCGCCACTCGCTCATTGACAGACCGTGAAACTCCTGCGCGAGCACGTTGATCTCGCTGGCGAGGTTGACTTGCATGATGCGCTTCTTGCAGGCATAAAGGACGTCGTCGAAGCTCTCGTCGGGATTGGCAAACCGGCGGTAAAGGCGCGTCATCGCCGGTTCGCCCTTCGGGTCGACAAAGAGTTCCAGCACCTGATTGGCAAAGTCATAGCCGGTGCTGCCGGCGATCGGCCAGTCGGGAAGCTTTTCGTAACGGGCCAGGATTTTTTCGACGATGACGTAGAGCGGTGCCGCGGAACGCTGCTGCAGTTGCTCGCAATAAGCGCGAGGCTCGAAAAGCCCATCGATGTGATCGATCCGGAGGCCTTGCACATCACCGCGCTCGATCAAGTTAAAGACCAAACGATGGATATGTTCGAAAAGCTGGGGCAGCTCTGCTCGTATACCCGCCAGCTCGTTGATGTTGAAGAAGCGACGGTAATTGATCTCCTCCGCGGCGACTCGCCAATGGGCGATGCGGTATGCCTGAGCTTCGAGCAGGCGATGCAATTTGCGAAAGCTCCAAGGGTTGCCAGCCTCGCCGGTGAATCGCTGGAGCGCAATCGTGATCGCAGCCATGATCGCCGGCTCGCCGGCACTTTGGGCGAGGCGACGTTTTAGCTCGGCTACGTATTCCCACTTTCGGTCCGCCCACGCCACGTCAATAGTAGCCCATTCGCGGGTGAGAGCGGCAAGTGTCTCGCCGCCGGCCTCGAGAATTTCTCTGTAAGAACGCGGCGAAATCGGAAAGCAATGATCGAAATACCAGGCGCTGAAGCTCCCCACCTGAGGATCGAAGCGGAGCGCAATCTCGCCGCTCTCGAGGACTATGCCGTATTGCTCATTGAGCACCGGGAGAAGCACGCGGCCCTTGAGGTCTGTGCGACTGGCATTCCAGTTGATGTCGAAATAAGCAGCGAATGGCGAATCCTGTCCCCATTCGAGGACATCAAGCCACCAGGTGTTGTCGCTTCCGCCTACGCCCATATGGTTCGGCACAAAATCAAGGATAAGCCCCATGCCGTGCGCTTGCAGCGCGTCGACTAGCGATCGGAAATCTGCTTCGCTCCCTATCTCCGGGTTGAGCCGGTTGTGGTCGATGATGTCATAGCCATGAGGCGAACCGGGGCGCGCCCTCATAATCGGCGAGGCGTAGAGATGACTGATACCGAGTGCCGCGAGATAGGGGACGAGGCCGGTTGCGTTGCGAAACGTGAAGTGGCGGTGGAATTGTAGGCGATAAGTAGCGCGAATTTCGGTGAAGCCGTCAGAATGTCCGTTCATCCCTTCGCAGAGCGCAGACGCCCGTCCTTGGCCAACGCCGCTACCCGCGGCAAATCGGCGCCGGAGACGAGCTCTTCCAGTGAGTAGGACATTCGCCGACGCCAGTTCGGATGTGTATCTGTCGTGCCGGGAAGGTTCGCTTGCTCAATCTCGGCGACGACGTCTTCGAGCTGAACCAGCATCAGACGAGCCCGCGAGCGCGCGAGATAGGTTATAATTGCGTCACGGAGCTCGGTCGAAAAGGCCGGATCACCGTTCGCAGAAAGGAATTGGCCAGCACGTTCGGGCGCGAGCAGTCCCTCGCTTACGAGCGCGTCGAGCAACAGAAGACGATCGCGGCGGCGCTCCCTCTCGTCCGCCTCGGCGGCATCCGCGTCGGGATAGAGATCTAGGCGCCGACGCCAGGCAATATCGCGGCCGAGCCAGAATCCTTTGAGTGTCGCGATGTCATGGGTCGCGACGGAAGCCGCGGCGAGGGGCGGGTATTCGGCAGGCGGCACAAAGCTCCCGTCGTGCCCGCGCTCAAACACGAGCACGCGGTAGGAGAGCACGGCGGCCGACCGCATCGCCTTGCGAAATCCAACGGGCACCGTTCCAAGATCTTCGCCGATCACGGCGCAAGCCTGCCGATGGCTCTCAAGGGTGACCAGTCGCAACAAATCCTCGAATGGATAAGATACATAGGCACCGGCGCTTGCTTCCATTCCGGAGGGTATCCAGTAGAGCCGGTTGAGCGACATGACGTGATCTATACGCAAAATCCCGGCATGACGCATATTGGCCCGCAGCGCGGCGATGAAGGGCGCGTAACCTTGCTGCTGGAGGATCATCGGGTTGACCGGTGCTAAGCCCCAATTCTGCCCTGCCCGGTTGAACGCATCAGGGGGCGCGCCGATCGATGCTCCGGACGCGATCAGCTCCTGGTCCGCCCATGCCTCGGCGCCGTCGGGATCGACGCCGACGGCGAAGTCGCGATAGAGTCCCAGCGACAATCCGGCCTCGCACCCGGCCACCGCAGCCGCAGCAAGCTGTCGGTCGGCCTCCCATTGCAGGTATTGAAAGAATTCGACACGGTCGTGATGTGCGGTCGCGAATTTGGCTACCTCCGGTGAACGCGGATTGCGGACCGGCGCCGGCCAGTCCCGCCAAGAGAACCCCGTTCCTTCGCGGCAGTAATGTTCGTGGAGTGCTTCGAAGACCGCGAAGTCGACGAGCGATTGCCCGCCGTCGCGCTGAAACTCCCGAAAAGCCCGGCCGAGATCGCTCTTTGCGGCGCCTTCTGCATCCAATTCGTGCGTCTGAAAGCGCCGAAACAGCGCCTCAAGCACCGGCCGCTTGCACGCAGCGACCGCACTGTAATCGATGAGCCCAGCCGCGCGCGCGGCGCCGAGGGTCACCGCGAACCATTCTCCTTCGATCAGTGCGCGCGCCGTTTCATCCTCGGCAAAGCCGGGCACGGCGGTTACGTCGATGTAAAGGTAATCAATGTGGGTGCGACTCGATGGCGCATAAGGCCTGAAGTGCAGCGGTTCGGCGGCAAACAGCGCGTGGAGGGGGTTGATGCCGAGCGTCACCGCGGCGTAGGACCCGGCAGCGCAGGCAAGCCTTGCCAGGTCGGTGAAGTCGCCCATTGCCCAATTTCTAGTGCTGCGCAGGCCATAGAGCTGGCACGTTAGGCCCCAGTTGCGGGCGCCCGGACCAAGCTCGGCAGGGAGGTGACAGCAAGCCGGGACAACGACTAGGCCGAGCCGCGCTGCAACTCCGCCGGCTTCGAGGTCAAGCCGGTGATAACCAAGTGGCAACCCCGCTGGTAGCGCCACAGCGACCCGCTCTGCCTCTCGGCCGGAGGCTGCTGCCAGTCGACCGGAGCGCTCCTCCCCGCTTTCGAGGCGGCACACCCAGGAGATCTCTCGGCAGCCATCTGGAACGTGAAGCGCAAGCTCGGGATGTGCTGCCTCGGCGTCAACGAGGTGGACCGGACCCAACCCCAGCGGCGCGCGCCGCTGCCGGTCGGCCAGCTCGCGACGAGCGACTGCCGGGTCGGGTGGAAGACCGAAGGTGGCGATCAGCGCCCGCAGCGTCTCATCGGACACCTTATGAGAGTGACCAAAGGTATCCGTGTAATGGACCTCGATGCCGACGATCCGGGCGAGTTGTTCGATGGCAGCGCGGTCGCTCATGCTACTGCGGAGCCGGCGCCAGGAGAAAGAAGGTTGCGCTGAGGGGCGAGCCGAGCAGCGCTTCGGGCTCTGCGGAAGAATAGAGCAGCCGGGCATCGAACATCGGCGGGATGGGCACCCGCTTGTCGGCGAAATTCGCGACCAGAACCAGCTGCGAACGGTCACCGAGCTGCCATTCGACCAATACAACCTTGGGCCCGAGCACCCGGTAGTTGCCGGCAAAAGGCGGGATGCTGGCGAGGCGAGGCACGATCTCGCGCGTCCTGATAGCGAGCAGCCGGCGGTATCGGCCAAGCGAGCGCAGATGATTTTCTCGGCTCAACTCCGCCCAGTCGAGCCGCGATTGCGCGAACGTTGCAAACGCAGTCGGGTCTGGAAGCTTCTCGCGCGCCGACTCGCCTCCGAACTCGGGGAAATGGGCGAATTCTTGGCGCCGTCCCGCGCGCACCGAATCGGCGAGACCCGGCTCGAAATCGCAAAAGAATGCGAAAGGCCTGAGGCTCGCCCACTCCTCACCCATGAACAGCAGCGGGATCTGCGGCGACAGCAGCACGATCGCAATGGCCGCGTGCAGCGCGGTCTCGGACGTGTCAGCCGACAGCCGCGTCCCGAACGGGCGGTTTCCGATCTGGTCATGGTTCTGCAGAAACGCGACAAACGCCGTCGCGGGCAATTCGGCG
Organism: Allostellaceae bacterium; assembly: GCA_035634495.1. Taxonomy (GTDB): domain Bacteria; phylum Pseudomonadota; class Alphaproteobacteria; order ATCC43930; family CGMCC-115725; genus AP-15. The sequence continues at coordinate 1,678 of DASQCY010000475.1, read as the reverse complement.
GAAGGTTCGCCGCGGGGTCTTCCGCCGCGAAACGGCGAAGGTGCCCCCTGGAAGGCAAATCCTTCGGCGAGCGCACGGCCAAGGCGCTCGGCCGGCTCGGCGGCGTAATCACCATAATAACCCCGGTCCTCGCCAGTGACGAGGAGGTGCAAGACGTGGTGGAGATCGTCGTTCCATTGCGCGGTATATCGTTCGACTTGGCGGTGGGCGCGCGCCAAGCGGTGCGCCTCGTTGCGGTCGTTCTCGAGGACGAGATGAACTTCCCGGCCGGTGACCTGTAGTCGTACGGATTGGGCGATTTCATCGATGATGTCAGGCAAGCTTTCGTCGATGATCGCGTGTACGGCGTCGAGACGCAGGCCGTCGAAGTGGAACTCCTCAAGCCAATAAAGGGCGTTGTGTATAAAAAAGTCGCGTACCGGCCGACAGTGTCGGGAGGAGAAATCCAGCGCAGCGCCCCATGGAGTATGGTGGCGCGCGGTAAAGAACTCGGGTGCGATCGACGGCAGGTAATTACCTTCAGGACCGAAGTGGTTGTAAACGACATCGAGGAAGATGGCGAGCCCACGGGCATGGCAGGCCTCGACTAGCCTCTTTAGCTCCTCCGGCGCGCCATACCGGGAAGCGGGGGCATAGAGGAAGGCGCCGTCATATCCCCAATTTCGCTCCCCTGGAAACTCGGCAATTGGCATCAACTCGACGGCAGTAGCGCCGAAATTCTGAATGTGATCGAGATGCCGGATAACCCCGGCGAAGTCGCCGGTTTCGGAAAAGGCGCCGACATGCAACTCGTATAAGACGATTTCTTGCCATCGTCGGCCGCACCAGCCGAGGTCGCTCCAAACATGCTTTGCGGGATCGACGACCTCGCTCGGACCGTGAACACCGGCGGGCTGGCGACGCGACGCCGGGTCGGGAACTGCCTTTTCTCCGACGACATAACGGTAGCGCGTCCCAGGCCTCGCAGCAGCAGTCGTTAGCGAGAACCAGCCATTCTCCTCACGGAGCATTGGGATGGCACGACCGGCCACGTCCTCGATCCGCAGTGAGACAGCGCTGGCGCTCGGCGCCCAGAGGCGGAACCGAACTCCATCGGCTGTCGGTTCGGCGCCAAAGGGAAGCTTATGATAGCGTAGCATCCTCCTCCTCCGGCTCGGCGCCTCCGCCCGGACCGAACTCCATCGGTTCCTCGCTGGCCCCGAGTGCCGTCCGTCGCAGCGCCTCCGGCCGCGGCGAGCGATTGATGAAGAGGGCAAAGGAACGGGCCTGCAGCCGATAAACCTCTCCTGGCGCAAAGAGCGCACCATCGGCGACACGCCCAGTCGACCGTGACGTATCGACGAGCGGTTCCCAGGACAGTGGCGCGGCAAGCACTGGGATGCGGAAATCGATATCTTCGTGATATGCATTCATCATCACGAAAAAGCTCTCGTCGATATCGCGCTGGCCACCCGGCGTGAAGAATTCGCCCGCCGCCCCGCTCAACACGTAACCGAGCGACAGTGCGACCGGATTGTTCCAATCCTCGGCGGTGGCCTCTTTACCCGACGGGGTGACCCAGGTGATGTCTTTGACTCCGGCCTCGGAGAGCACCTCTCCCCGCAGAAAGCGCGGGCGCGAGAAGACGCGGTGGTCGCGCCGGAGGTGGATCAGATAGCGGACGAACCGACCGAGATCC
>DASQCY010000474.1:0-11160 GCA_035634495.1 Allostellaceae bacterium | reverse complement strand
ATCAACTTCTTCGATCTCGACACCCGCTTGATGCTAGTGGATCTGCCGGGTTACGGCTATGCCGAAGCGCCGAAGATCGAGGTGAGGCGTTGGACCGCCCTGCTGCGCCGCTATCTCGAGACCCGCACGGCGTTGCGCAGTGTCTGCCTGTTGATCGATTCGCGCCACGGCATCAAGGACGTAGACTACCCGCTGATGCTCATGCTCGACGATGCGGGGGTCTCCTACCAGATTGTCCTGACCAAGACCGACAAACTCGGAGCCGGCGAACTCGCGCTGATCGCCGAACGGACCCGCGCCGAGATGGCCGCCCACGCGGCGGCGCATCCCGAAATCCACCTGACGAGCGCCCTGAAGCGGCGCGGCATCTCGGAATTGCGTGCGACGCTGGGCAGCTTTGCGGTTTTGGCCACGCCGCTTTCTATCGTGGCGGCGCGGGCGCCGCCACGATAGAGTGCGGAGCTTGATGAGCCCCGCTACGAGACCTCCCGCCTCTTCTGTGATCCTAAACCCCGATCCCTTGGTCAAGGCCACGGTCCTGGCTGAGGCGCTGCCCTATATGCGCCGCTACGCCGGCCGGACGCTCGTGGTCAAGTATGGCGGCCATGCGATGGGCGACTCGACGGTGGGAGATTCGTTCGCCCGCGACGTCGTCCTCCTCAAGCAGGTCGGCATCAACCCGATCGTTGTTCACGGCGGCGGGCCGCAGATTGCCCACATGCTGCAGCGCCTTGGCATCAAAAGCATCATCGTCGACGGGTTGCGGGTCACCGATGCAGCGACGATGGAAGTGGTCGAGATGGTTCTCGCCGGGACGATCAATAAGCAGCTCGTCTCGGCGATCAACGCCGAAGGAGGTTGCGCGATCGGGCTTTGCGGCAAAGATGGTGGCTTGATCCAGGCGAGGAAAATGGTCCTCACGCGGGTCGAGGCCGGTGCCAGGACCGAAATCGATCTCGGTTTTGTCGGCGAACCGCAGCAGATTGCCGCCCACGTGCTCGATACCTTCAAAGAATCCGACATCATCCCGGTCATTGCCCCGATTGGCGTCGGTCCGCGGGGCGAGACCTACAACATCAACGCGGACACCGTGGCCGGCGCCGTCGCGACCGCAGTTAGGGCTACACGGCTGCTGCTGTTAACCGATGTCGCCGGGGTCCTGGATGCCGACCAGCGGCTCATCTCGGAAATCACCACGGCGAGCGCACGGCGGCTGATCGCTGAGGGCGTCATCTCGGGTGGCATGATCCCCAAGGTCGAGACCTGCCTACAGGCGCTCGACGGCGGCGTCGAGGCGGCAGTGATCCTCGACGGGCGGGTGCCGCACGCGATCCTCCTCGAGCTGTTTACCGACACCTCGGGTGCGGGAACGTTGATTCGAGCCGGCTGAGGCGATCTCGATGCCCATAACGGGCGGCCGGCCTTTGGCCGAGATCGAGACCTGGATCTTTGATCTCGACAACACGCTTTACCCGGTGTCTTGCCGGCTTTTCGACCAGATCCATTCGCGAATGACGCGCTTTGTTGCCGATCGCCTGGATCTAACGGTGGAGGCGGCGCTGGTGGTTCAGAAAACCTATTTCCGCGAGCATGGGACGACCCTGCGGGGGCTGATGACGGTCGACCGGATCGACCCTGACGACTTTCTCGCTTTTGTGCACGAGGTCGACCTATCCTGCGTTCCCCAGGATCCCGTCCTCGTCGCGGCGCTATCGGCTCTGCCCGGCCGCAAGATCGTTCATACCAACGGCTCGCGGCGCCACGCCGAGCGCCTACTCAATCATCTCGGCCTCGCGGAGTCGTTTTGCGGCATCATTGACATCGCCGTCGCGGGTTATGAGCCAAAGCCAGCGCTCACCGGCTATCACGAGCTGCTGCGGCGACACCAAGTGGCCCCACCAACCGCGTTGATGATTGAAGACATGGCGAAGAACCTCGTCCCCGCAGCGGCGCTCGGGATGACCACGGCCTGGGTCCGTAACCCGCTCGACTGGGCCGCCGCGGGCTCGGGGGGCGACCATGTTCACCACGTGGTCGACAATCTCGGCCGCTTCCTGACCGATGCTTGCGGAGGAGGAGAGGGTCTGCCGTTGGAAAACACTGCCACTCTCATCACCTCCACGTAATGCGCGTTGCCGACACGATCCGCGGTAAATTGACCGAGAGGTTCGCCCCAATCCGGCTTGAGATCGAGGACGAGTCGTACCGTCACGCCGGACACGAGGGCGCGCGGCCGGAGGGAGAAACGCATTTCTCGATCACGATTGTCTCTGCGGCCTTTATCGGTGAGAGCCGGGTCGCCCGGCAGCGCCTCGTTTACCAAACGTTGGCCGATGAACTCGCGACCCGCGTGCACGCGCTGTCGCTAACGACGTTCACGCCGGATGAAGACAGGCGCTGAAGAATGCTGTCATGCAGCCTCGGCGAGAAAATCCCGGAGCTCGCCGATCGGCGCGTCTTTCATCACGAACGCCTCGCCGATTCGCCGCGGTAGAATCAGTGTGATCCGGGCGTCGCGGACTTTCTTATCCTTGCTCATATGCGCGAGCAGATGATCAGCCGGTACGCCCGCCAACCCGAGTGCCGAAAGCTCCGTCGGCAGGCCCATCTCGTTGAGGTGACGACGCACCCGCCGCGCCTCCGCCGCCGCAACGAGATCCAAGCGCGCGGCAAAGTCGAAGGCCAAGACCATGCCAAGCCCTACCGCCTCGCCGTGCAGCAGCCGCGTGCTGAACCCGGTCTCCGTCTCGAGAGCGTGCGCGAAGGTATGACCGAAATTCAGCAGCGCGCGGTCCCCCTCCTCGCGCTCATCCGCAGCGACGATGTCAGCCTTCATCGCACAGCTCGTCATCACCGCGCGGCGCAACGACGCCGGCACCAATTCACAGACCGCGCGACCTTCGGCTTCGAGCCAAGCGAAGAACTCGGCGTCGCGAATGAGCCCGTACTTAGCGATTTCGGCATAGCCAGCAAGCAGCTCGCGATGTGGCAGGGTTGCTAGGGTGGTGGTGTCGGCCAGCACCAAGCGGGGCTGGTAGAAGGCTCCGATCAGGTTCTTGCCGATGCGGGTGTTGATTCCGGTTTTGCCGCCAACCGAACTGTCGACTTGGGCCATCAATGTCGTCGGCATCTGCACGAAATCGATCCCGCGCAACAGTGTCGCCGCTGCAAAGCCCGTAACGTCGCCTACGACCCCGCCGCCGAGCGCTACCAGCATCGACCCGCGCTCTATGCCGAACGCGAGGATCTCCTCCGTCAGCCGACCAAAATGGTCGAGATCCTTGGTCTCCTCGCCGGGTGGCAGCAGGACTGTGTGATGGGCGATCCCGGCTTTGCTGAGGCTATCGTGCAATTGGGGGAGGCAATGCCGGGCAACGGTCTCGTCGGATACGATCACCAGTTGGCGGCGGCGCAGCAGAGGCTGGATCTCGCGGCCCGCGCGCTCGATCAGGTGCGGCCCGACGAGAATTTCATAGGCGCGATCGCCCAGCTCGACTCGCAGCCTCTCGACTTCGTGGGTCATTTAGCTTTCCGCCTGCGGCGGCGTTGTCGCGAGCGAGCAGCCGGCGAGAGCCGCGATGGCGCGGGTCACCGTCAATTCCGGGGAGCCCTCGCCGCTCTCGATCATCACATTTGCTTCGGCGTAGACCGGATAGCGCTGCTCGATCAGCTCGCCAAGAACCATCCTGGCATCCCCGACTTTCAATAGCGGCCGATTGCTGCGGCGCGATACTCGGGATACCAGAACGTCGAGATCCGCGCGCAGCCACAATGAGACGCCGCGGCGCCCGATTACCCCGCGGGTCATCTCGTCCATGAAGGCGCCGCCGCCCGTGGCCAATACGTGAACTGGCTGGGCGAGCAGCCGGGCAATGACCCGGCGCTCTCCGTCGCGGAACGCCCGCTCTCCGCGATTGGCAAAAATCTCCTCGATGCTCTCGCCAGCGGCCATCTCGATCTCATGATCCGAATCGAAAAACGGCAGATTGAGCCGCGCCCCCAGCCGACGACCGATCTTGGATTTTCCGGCCCCCATCAAACCGACAAGGACGATGGTTCGGCATGGGACAAACCGGCGCGCCGGAGCCGTTCGCCGCTGCGCTACCACCGCGTCAATCTCCACCCGGATATCCTCCGCGCTCACCGTTCTTTTTCCCGGTGCGCCGGAAGGGTACTAGCATATCCTCCAGCCCGGTCGTCAATCGGTACACGCTAATCGACAATCTGAGACGGGAAATGAGAGTTTGGGGGCATGGGGAAGATCACCATCGCATTTGTGCTTGTGATCGCCCTGCTGTTGATTGGCGGCGGGATTTTCCTCACCCTGTGGAACCCGCCGGCACCCTCTACACCGGTCGAAAAGGTCCTGCCCGATGCGCGCTTCCCCAAGTGACGGGTCGGCAGATCCGACCCCGACCCTCCCCAGGACGCAGCGAAGGGCAAGGGACGCGGTCTCGAAACATCTCGAGGCGTTTCTTGAGATGCTGGCCGCGGAACGCGGCGCCGCGCCCTTGACTCTGGCCGCCTACCGCAACGATCTATCCGATCTCGCCCGATTTCTCACTGCCCGCGGGTCCCCGCTCGAGGCCGCCGATGCAGCGGTTCTGCATGCGTATCTTGCGTCCGCAACGGACCTCGGCCCAAGAACGCTCGCTCGCCGCATTTCGGCCATGCGCCAGTTTTACAAATTCCTAGTGATCGACGGCATTCGACGCGACGATCCGGCGGCAGACCTCGAAACGCCGGCTCTCGGCCGCCCGTTGCCGAAAATCCTTTCGGAGGACGAGGTCGCCGGCCTGATCGCTGCCGCCCGCGCCGGGACCGAGAGTGAAGGAGTTCGCCTGGTCTGTCTTGTTGAGCTGCTTTATGCCACCGGCTTGCGAATATCCGAATTGGTCAGGTTGTCGCTCGCTGTGGCGCAGCGCGACCCGCGGTTTCTCGTCATAACAGGCAAAGGCGGCAGGGAGCGCGTGGTGCCGCTAAGCGAGCCGAGCCGAGCTGCGCTCGCCGGCTATCTCGCCTGTCGCGACCGCTTCCTAACCGGCTCACGACCCTCTCGCTGGCTTTTCCCGTCGCGCGGGCGCGCCGGTCATTTGACGCGGCAACGCGCCGGTCAGCTGTTGAAGGGGCTGGCGGTCAAGGCCGGGCTCGACCCAGACCGCCTGTCACCGCATGTGCTGCGCCATGCCTTTGCCAGCCACCTGTTGGACCACGGGGCCGACCTGCGGAGCGTCCAGCAGATGCTGGGGCATGCCGACGTCGCCACGACGCAGATCTACACACATGTCCTCAGCGACCGGCTACGTAAGCTAGTAGAAACCGCGCACCCGCTCGCACGCCGCAAATGATGCGGCACTTCCTGGATTTCGAACGGCCGATCGCGGAACTCGAGGGCAAGATTGGAGAACTTCGGCACCTTTCCACCACCAGCGAGATCAACATCGCCGACGAGGTGGGCCGGCTCGAAAATACCGTCAACAGATTGCTGCGCCAAACCTATGCGCGCCTCTCCCCCTGGCAGAAAGTGCAAGTGGCGCGGCACCCGGAACGACCGCATTGCCTCGATTACATCGCCGGGCTGATCACCGAGTTCGTGCCGCTCGCCGGCGATCGCGCATTCGCCGAGGATGCAGCGGTCATCGGCGGCATCGGTCGTTTTCGGGGGCGGAGCATCTTGGCGCTCGGCACCGAGAAGGGCGCCGACACGCCGGCGAGGCTGCATCACAATTTTGGCATGGCGAGACCCGAAGGCTATCGCAAGGCACGCCGACTGATGCGCCTCGCCGACCGTTTCGGGCTCCCCGTCTTGACCTTTGTCGACACCAACGGAGCCTTTCCCGGGATTGACGCCGAGGCGAGGGGCCAAGCCGAGGCGATAGCGCGCGCGATTGAGACGTGCCTCGACATTGGGGTTCCATTCGTCGCCTCGGTCATCGGCGAAGGTGGGTCGGGGGGAGCCATCGCGCTAGCCGCCGGCAACACCGTACTGATGCTGGAGCATGCGGTCTATTCGGTGATCCCTCCCGAAGGCTGCTCCGCAATCCTGTGGCGAGATGGCGAGCACACCCAGGAAGCGGCGGAAGCGCTTCGCTTGACCGCCCAGGATCTCCTGCGCTTGGGGGTTGTCGACCAGATTGTGCCCGAGCCGCTAGGCGGGGCACAGCGCTCGCCGAAACAGGCCGTCGAACAGCTCGGCGCGGCGATCGACGAGGCGCTCCAGCCTTTGCTCGGCCTCGATGGGAGCGCATTGCGCGACCAGCGGCGCGAAAAATTTCTCGCAATGGGCCAGCGCGGGCTCTAGGCGCCCAGTCATTGATCGGCCGTGCCTGCTACCCACATCTAGCGCGACGCGCAGACCCTGGCGGGTCACCGGCGCTGATGCTCTTCACGAGGCATTCATGACACCCCAGGAAAACGACCTGATCACTACCCTACTCACGCGCCTCAAGAGCGCGGGCGGTCAGCCCAAGGATCCCGAGGCCGAGGCGCTGATTCGCCAAGCGATGTCCGAGCAGCCGGATGCCCCCTACTACCTCACGCAAACCGTGCTGATCCAGGATCTGAGCCTGCACAATGCGCAGCAGCGGATCACTGATCTGGAAAAGCAGCTCGCCGACGCGCAGCAGGCGGCCAAGCCGACGGTGACGAGTTTCCTTGGTGGTCTGTTCGGTTCACATCCGCCAGCTCCGGCGGCCGGCAGCGCACCACCCGCCGGTCCGTGGACGCGGGCACCTCAGGTCGCAGCAGCCCCACCGGCGCAGCCCTATGGGCAAGGCGGCTATGCGCAGCCGGGCTACGGCCAGCCCACGCCGGGAGGCGGCGGCTTTATGGGTGGCGGCATGGGAGGCGGCGGTGGCTTCCTGCGGTCGGCGGCGGCAACCGCAGCCGGAGTCGCCGGCGGCGCGCTGCTGTTCCAAGGCATCTCGTCCTTGTTTGGCAACCATTACGCCGGTGGCCTGATGGGCGCAGGAATGACGCCAGGACTCGGCGAGACCGTCGTCAATAATTACTATGGCAGCGACACCGGAAGCGACTTTTCGGGTGGCGACGCCGGTGCCGGAAGTGATTATGCGAGCGCCGGTTTCGATCCCGGCGCGTCCGGCAGCGATCAGGACTACTCGAGTTCGGACTACGATTCCGGGCAGGATTACAGCTCGGATCAGGACTTTAGCGGCGGCGACTTCGGCGGCGGGAACGACAATATTTCCTGCTGACGCGCGGCATTCTAGCCGGCTTCAGCTGTGATCATGTCGTAGGCGGGCAGGGTTAGGAACTCCGGGAAGGTCGGGGCTTCGATCAACTCGCGGAAGAGCTTGGCCGCGTCCTCGTAGCGGCCGCCCTCGGTGGCGGTTTCGCGCAGTTTTGCGAGCTCCTCATCGAGAACCGCACAGCACAGTGCCGCATCGATGGTGCGGCCGTCGTCGAACTTCGCGCCGTGGCGGATCCATTGCCAGATTTGGGCGCGGCTGATCTCGGCGGTGGCGGCGTCCTCCATCAGATTGTACAGCGGCACGCAACCGGTGCCGCGCAGCCAAGCCTCGATATAGCCGATCCCGACATTCAGATTCTGCCGCAACCCGGCCTCGGTGATAGCCATGGGCATACCGGATCGGCCGGCGTGGCGCCGATCGGCCGGCTGGTCACGCACCTGGTTACCGGAGAGTTGTCCGACCTGGCGCTGGGGTCGTTCAGCACCACCCGATTTCACTGGCCACGAGAGGGAGGAGACATGCGATGACCCGGACTGTTGTGACGAGGCGCAGCCTGCTGATCGCCGGCGCGGCGGCGCTCGCGACGCCCTATGTGTGGTCGCGGCCGGCGCGCGCCGCCAGCCAGGTTGTGGTGCGCAACCCGGGCGGTGCCTGGGATGAGACGCAACGCCGCTATGCCTATGACCCGTTCACCAAGGAGACCGGCATCGAGGTCGTCGTCGTCGCCAGCACGATCACCAAGATGCTGGCGATGGTGAAGTCAGGCAATGCCGAGCTCGACGTCGCCGATGCCGGGTTCGAAGGCCTGGTGACCCTCGATCGCACCGGCGCTTTGGCACCGATCGACTACGCCAGCTGGAAGTACACCGATCCCAGAGACGTACCCGAAGAGTACGTGACCCCAAGAATGGTCGGGCTCGCCCTCTATGCGACCGTGCTGGGCTAAAACAAGGAGGCGTTCCCAGACGGCAAGCAGCCGAAGAGCTGGGTCGAATTCTGGGATGTCGCGAAGTTCCTCGGCGCCCGCATGCTCGAGGACATGGCCGCCGGCACGCCCAACCTGGAATTCGCGCTGATCGCCGACGGCGTACCGATGGACAAGGTGTACCCGATCGACATCGACCGCGCATTCAAATCGCTGTCAAGGATCAAGCCGCACATCAAGAAATTCTGGGACACCGGCGGCTTGTCGGCGCAGATGCTGGCCGACAAGGAGATCGTGCTCGGCTCGATCTGGAACGGCCGCCTCCAGGCAATCGCAGACAAGGGCGCGCCGGTGGCGATCGAGTGGAACCAGCACATGCTGTCGATCCAAGGCTATGGCATCTTCAAGGACGCCAAGAACAAGAAGGAAGCGCAGCTTTTCGTCGATTATGCGATGAACCCCAAGGCGCTGGTCGGCTTCGGCAAGGAGGTGAACTACGGTCCCACCAACCGTAAATCCTTCAGCAAGCTGTCGGCGGAAGCGGTCGCGACGCTGCCCGGCAGCTCCGAGCAGATGAAGCGTTGTTTCATTTAGGATGTCGAGTGGTGGGACCAGAACCGCGCCAAGGTGAATTCGATATGGTCTAAATGGATCCTATCGTAGCAGAGCGGGGCCGGACGGCGGCGATGGCGGCCGAATTGGCGCCGCCCGCGCCGCTCGCAACGCCAGGCACCAGGGGAGCCCGCGGCGCGATAGAGCTGCGCGGGCTGACCAAGCGTTACGGCGAAGAAACCGTCGTCAACGCCATCGCCGTGTCGATCGCGCCGGCCGAATTCTTCTCGCTGCTCGGACCTTCGGGCTCGGGCAAGACCACCACCTTGATGATGGCCGCCGGCTTTGTGCGCCCCGACAGCGGTACCGTTCTGCTCGACGGCCAAGACATCGCCGCGATACCGCCGCAGAAACGCGGCTTTGGCATGGTGTTTCAGAACTATGCGATCTTTCCCCACCTGAATGTCTTTGAGAACATCGCCTTTCCGCTACGTGCGCGACGCTGGGCGAAAGACGCAATCGGCGAGCGGGTGACTTGGGCGCTCGAACTGGTGCGGCTCGGCCGCTTCGCGGACCGCGACGCGCGGCGGGCAGCAGCAGCGCGTCGCCCTGGCGCCCGCGATCGTCTTCCACCCGCCCGTCGTGCTGATGGATGAGCCGCTCGGCGCGCTCGACAAGAACCTGCGCTTCGGGATGCAGGTCGAGATCAAGGAATTCAGCGGCGCCTCGGCACGACCGTGCTCTACGTAACCCACGACCAGGAGGAGGCGATGAGCGTGTCCGACCGCATCGCCATCATGAACCACGGCCGGATCGACCAGGTCGGAGGGCCCGGCGAGGTGTACGAGCGTCCAGCCATTCCTTTTGTCGGCCGCTTTCTCGGCGAAGCGAACCTGATCGAAGGCACGGTCATGGCGCAGGCCGGCGAAGTCATGCGGCTGCGCCTGCCCTCAGGCGAGGAATTGCGCGCGCCGCGCAGTAACGGCTGCGGCACGGGGCGGGGGATGCTGTTCATCCGGCCCGAGCGGGTCGAGATTGCACCGGGCGCGGCAGCTTTCGGCGACCCCGGCGCCAACGCGCTCGCGGGAAAGGTCCGCCGCTGCTCGTTTCTCGGCATTATCCTGCGATATGCCGTGGACCTCGACGGCGCTGCGCCGATCACAGTCGATCTGCAGAACGCGGCCGGCGTCTCGCTACTGCCCCCAGGCGCGCCGGTTGTGCTGCGCTGGTCGGTCGCGGACAATCCTTCCGGGCGAGGCGTGACGCCCGACGTATGAAAACTTAGCGATGACCATCACCGTTGCCACTCCAGGGCCCGCCTTGGCCGTCGCGGCAACCCCACCGCGGGACCCCACCTTGCTGCTGATGCTGCCGGCATTGGCGATGCTGATCTGCATGTTCCTGGTGCCGCTGGCATTGTTCTTTGTCCGCTCGTTCACGGAATTCGACGGCACCACCGCCGAATTTATCGAGCAAGGCCGGGATTTGTTGTTCTCGCAGGCTTATCTGACGGCACTCGGCACGACCAATTGGATTTCGCTGATCGTCACCGTGACGACACTGCTGATCGGTTACCCGATCGCCTACTACTTGACGACGGCGACCGGCGTCGGCGTCAGGATTGTCGTGCTGTCGATCGTGCTGCCCTATTTCACCAGCATCATCGTGCGCACCTTCTCGTGGATGGTGCTGCTCGGCGAGCATGGACTCGTCAACGATGTCCTGATGACGACAGGGCTGATCCACGCTCCGCTGCTGATGTACAACCGGCTCGGTGTCCTGATCGGCATGAGCTACGTGCTCCTGCCCTACATGGTGCTGACCCTCTACGCGGCGATGCGGGCGATCGACCCGTCGCTGCTGCATGCCTCGGCCGGTCTCGGCGCCAGCGGCTTCTACACCTTCCGGCGGGTGTATTTCCCGCTGAGCCTGCACGGTGTCCTGTCGGGTGCGCTGATCGTCTACATCCTGTCGATCGGCTTCTTCATCGCGCCGGCGCTGATGGGCGGCCAGCACGACATCATGATCGCGATGCTGATCGATCGCGCGCTCGAAGTCGCGGTGGACTGGCCCTCGGCGGCCTTGATGTCGCTGACCTTGCTGCTCGTGACATTGGCGCTCTACGCGGGCTATTATCGCATCACCGATATTAGGCGCCTTATCGGGGCGCGCTGAGTCATGTCTCATTGGGCGATGCGCCGCTGGCCAGCCGCACTGCTACGTCTCTACGTCGCGATGATGTGCTTGTGGTTGCTGGCGCCGATCATCATCGTCGTTGTCCGCGCCTTCAGCGGCGACGGCTACCTGCGCTTTCCGCCGACCTCGCTGTCGTTGCAATGGTTCGCCCGTTTCTTCGGCGACCTGCAGTGGCACCGCGCGCTGCTATCGAGCCTCGTCATCGGCGCAATTGCCTGCGTAACCTCGACGACAATCGGCTTCTTCGCCGCCTATGCGTTTCTGCGCACCGAGTTC
>DASQCY010000473.1:0-19622 GCA_035634495.1 Allostellaceae bacterium | reverse complement strand
CACGCCGATTTTGTCTTCGCTGTCGCCGGCGAAGAATTCGGGCTCATCGTCTGCCTCATTGTCGTGGGGCTATTCGCCTTCATCGTCCTGCGGGGCTTTTCGCGGCTGTCTCAGGAAGGGAGCTTGTTCGTGCTCCTCGCCGCGACCGGCTTGTTGATCCAGTTCGGGCTCCAGGCGGTGATCAACATGGCATCGAGCCTGCACTTGATTCCGACCAAAGGGATGACGCTGCCTTTCCTGTCGTATGGCGGATCCTCAATGCTCGCGCTCGGGCTTGGCATGGGAATGATGCTCGCGCTGACCCGGCGTCGACTCGCGGGAGGCGCGCTGTGAGCATGTCCTTCGTGCTCGCTGCCGGCGGCACCGGTGGACATGTGTTCCCGGCGGAGGCGCTGGCGGCAGAGCTGCTCGGGCGCGGCAGTAGTGTCCATCTTCTGAGCGACGGGCGAGTCGATGCCTTTGCCGGACGCGTTCCTGGGATCGATGTCCATCGCGTGCGTGCGGGGCGGTTCGGCGGCAGCCCCGGTCAGGCGGTCAAAGCGCTAGCTGAACTGGCCCTCGGAATTTTACAGACACGTCGGCTGCTACGCCGACTGGCCCCGGCCAGGGTCATCGGCTTTGGCGGCTATCCCTCGGTCCCCACGATGCTGGCGGCCGCGTCTCTCGGTCTGGCGACTATTGTTCACGAGCAGAACGCTGTGCTCGGCCGTGCCAATCGGCTGCTTGCGCCGCGAGTTCAGCTGATCGCTATGGGGTTTCCAGCGACTGCAGGTCTGCGCCCTGCCGATCGCGCCCGTGCCGTCCATACAGGAAATCCGGTGCGGCCGGCGATCCTGGCGGCCGGCGCCGCACGCTACTGGGCGCCGGAACCTGGCCGACCGATCGAGCTGCTGATCCTGGGTGGCAGTCAGGGAGCGCGCGTCCTGAGCGAGGTCGTACCGCCGGCTCTGGCGGTCTTGCCAACCCGGCTGCGCGAAATGCTGCGGATTAGCCAGCAGGTACGCTCGGAGGATCTTGCTGCCGTCGCGTCGGCTTATCGGCGAAATGGCATCACCGCGGACCTGAATGTCTTCTTCGACGATGTACCGGCGAGGCTGGCGCGGGCACATCTGGCGATCTGCCGCGCCGGCGCCTCGACTGTGGCCGAACTCGCCGCGATCGGTCGGCCGGCTCTGCTGATCCCGTATCCGCATGCGACCGACGATCATCAGACTGCAAACGCCCGAGCCTTTGCCGGGGCCGGCGGTGGTTGGGTCATGCCACAATCTAGCCTGACCCCGGACACCCTAGCCTCTCGCCTCGATCGTCTGTTGGCTGATAGAGTGGCGTTGTCAGCGGCGGCGCAACGCGCCGGTAGCTTCGGCCGGCACGATGCGACCCAACGTCTGGCGCGGCTCGCTCTGGATCTTAAGCCCCCCGCCGGCGGCCGTACCGAGTTGCCAGGGTGCGCAGCATGAAGGCGCTTCCTCGGACAATCGGCCCTTTACATTTCGTCGGCATCGGCGGGATCGGCATGAGTGGTATTGCCGAGGTGTTGCACAATCTCGGCTATCGGGTTCAAGGCAGCGATCTCGCGGACGGCGCCAATGTGCGGCGACTCATCGATCTTGGGATCCCTATTGCAATCGGACATGATGCCGAGAATTTGGGCCCGGCGGAGGTTGTTGTGACCTCCTCGGCGGTCAAATCTGACAATCCAGAGGTCGCAGCCGCGCGGGTTCGCCGCCTGCCGGTGGTGCGGCGCGCCGAAATGCTCGCTGAGCTGATGCGGCTCAAATGGTCGCTGGCGGTCGCCGGGACTCACGGCAAGACGACGACGACCTCGATGATCGGCGCGCTGCTCGAGACGGCGCAACTCGACCCGACGGTGATCAATGGGGGGATCATCAACGCCTACGGCACCAACGCCCGCTTGGGAGCAGGCGACTGGATGGTGGTCGAGGCCGACGAGAGCGACGGCACCTTTACACGACTGCCGGTGACGATCGCGATAGTCACCAACATCGACCCTGAGCATCTCGATTACTATGGAAACTTCGACGCGCTGCGCCAAGCCTTTGAGACCTTTGTCGGCAACGTTCCATTCTATGGCTTTGCTGCGCTCTGCATCGATCATCCCGTCGTGCAGGGGATTATCCCAAGGCTATCGGACCGCCGCGTCCTGACCTACGGGTTCAGCGCACAGGCGGATATCCGCGCCGTGGACGTCCAGCTCGGGCGCGACGGCGCCCGATTTGACGCCGTCGTGTCCGACGCGTTGTCGGATCGAGGACGCACGATTCCCGATCTCTTTCTACCGATGTTCGGCCAGCACAACGTGCAGAATTCGCTCGCGGCGGTCGCGGTCGCCGAAGCATTGGGGCTCGGCGACGATGCGTTGCGGGTGGCGCTGCGTAGCTTCGAGGGAGTGAAACGGCGCTTCACGAAGACGGGCGAGTGGAACGGGGTGACCGTGATCGACGATTACGGACATCACCCGGTCGAGATAGCGGCGGTGCTAAAGGCGGCCCGCGCGATTGTCGAGGGCAAGGTGATCGCCGTCGTTCAGCCGCATCGCTTTACCCGGGTGTCGCATCTGTTCGACGGATTCTGCACCTGCTTCAACGATGCCGATATCGTTCTGGTCGCAGATATCTACGCCGCGGGGGAAACCCCGATCGAAGGGGTGACGCGGGAGGCTGTCGTCGCCGGGCTGATCGAGCACGGTCATCGCAACGTACGCCCCCTTAGCGGCCCGCGGGATCTTACCCCGCTCATCAATGAGCTGGCGAGTCCGGGCGACATGGTCGTGTGCCTGGGGGCGGGTTCGATCACCAATTGGGCAAGCAGCCTGCCGGGTGAACTCGCGCGGCTGCAGCCCCCGAGCCGCCTCGCATGACGGCGAAACGCGAAGGCCCAAGGTCGGCGCTGATCGCACAGCTTCCTCCGGTACGCGGCAAGCTGATCGAGAATGCGCCGATCGGCAGGCAGACCTGGTTCGGGGTCGGCGGTCCGGCGGAAGTCATGTTCCGGCCTGCTGACGCGCAAGATCTCGCCGCCTTTCTCGCGGCGCTGCCGGCGGCAATATCGGTGACGATTATCGGGGTCGGCTCGAATCTGCTGGTGCGCGACGGCGGCATTCCCGGCGTCACGATCCGCCTCGGCCGAGGCCTTGCTAGCATCGCCGTTAAGCACGGGGAGGTTCGTGTCGGCGCGGGTGCACTCGACCGCATCGTCGCCTTCGCCGCCGCCGAGGCGGGGCTCGCCGGGCTGGAATTCTTGTCCGGCATCCCCGGAACCATTGGCGGAAGCTTACGGATGAACGCCGGTGCCTATGGCGCGGAGATCAAGGAGGTGTTCGTTTCGGCGACGGCGCTCGACCGCAGGGGCCGCAGCCATGCTATCGACAGCGCTTCGATGAAGCTCTCCTATCGTCATTGTGGGGTCGACCCTGGGTGGATCTTCCTCGAAGCACAATTGCGCGGCATCGCCTGCGATCGTGCAGAAATCGTCAAACGGCTGATGGCGATTCGTGGAATGCGCGAAGCCACTCAGCCGGTGCGCGCCCGAACCGGCGGGTCGACCTTCACGAACCCTCCAGGCGAGGCGGCATGGCGTCTGATCGACGCTGCCGGGTGCCGCGGCCTGGCGCGAGGCGGCGCAATGGTTTCGCCGAAGCATGCCAACTTCCTGATCAATACCGGTAGCGCCACCGCGGCCGATCTTGAGGGTCTGGGCGAGGAGGTTCGGCGCCGCGTTTATGAAACCCGGGGGATCTTGCTCGAGTGGGAGATCTGTCGCATCGGCATTCCGGTTCCAGGGATCGACCCAATCGTCGAACACCACCGGGATCTGCCACACCCCGCCCCTACCCCGCCCTCTGCCGGGAGCGGGCGACGGTCACCCTTTCCGCCGATTTGGCCGAATTTCCGCTCTGTGAAATTTCCATTGTTTTCGGTCGTTACGGCAGCTTCAATTTGTTGATCTCGTGAAAGATTGGGTTGATCCGAGGAGTAACAAATTTGCGGCCTAAGCATTTGAAATGGACCTCTGTTCTGGCCTTCTGTTCGGGCAGTTCCGTGGCGAAAACGGAATTTTCGCTGTATTTGGGCAAGTTATGTCCCCGGCGATTCGCCGTCGCGAGGACGGGCGGGCAGGCGTGACAAAAAAAGTGGCCGTGTTGATGGGAGGATGGTCGCCGGAACGCGAGGTCTCATTGTCGAGCGGGTGCGAGTGCGCCAAAGCGTTAGCCGATCGCGGTTACAGGGTGCGGGTGATTGATGTCGGCCGCGACCTGCCGACATTGCTGCGCGCGCTCGAGCCTCGCCCCGACGTGATCTTCAATGCCTTGCACGGGATCGGCGGCGAAGACGGCACGATCCAAGGCGTCATCGAGATGCTCGGCATTCCCTACACCCACTCCGGTGTTCTCGCCTCGGCTCTGGCCATGCACAAGCCGACCGCGAAGGCGATCTTTCAAAGTGCCGGCTTGCCTGTCGTCGAAGGCGTAGTTGCACGCCCTGGCGAACTCGCCCTGCGCGATCCGATGCCGGCGCCTTTCGTCGTCAAACCGACCAATCAGGGTTCCAGCGTCGGGGTTCGCATCGTACGGGTCAACGACAATTCTTGGCGCGAGGAAGTTACAGGTTGGTGCTTCGGCAGCGAGGTCATGGTCGAGCGCTTTGTTCCCGGGCGCGAGCTCACCGTCGCGGTGATGGGGGATCGCGCGCTGGGCGTCTGCGAGATCGTTCCGCGTGGCAGTTTTTATGACTACACCGCAAAATATGCAGCAGGCGGATCCAATCACCTGACACCCGCTCCGATCCCACCCGAAGCTTATGAGCGCGCGCTCGACATCGCCTTGCGCGCCCACCGGATGCTCGGGTGCCGTGGCGTCAGTCGGGCCGACCTGCGTTACGACGATACTGGGGCGCAGCCGGGCGAACTCTACCTCTTGGAGGTAAACACTCAGCCCGGAATGACGCCTACTTCCCTAGTCCCCGACATTGCCCGTCACGTCGGCCTCGCGTTCGACGATCTGATCGTGTGGATCGTCGAGAACGCAGCATGCGAAGGGTGACTCGAACATCGAGGCGGCGGCCGCGCCGTCAACAAGCTACGCGCGGCCTCTATCGGATTGGGTTGTGGATCGGTGTCCCCGTGCTGATTTTGGCGGGCATTTACGGGGCGATTCAGCTAAACCGCTCGCCGTCTGGGCAATCGCTGCTGCAGAGCGCCGTAGACAGGATAATACAGGGTACCGGCCTGCTCGGCTTGACCGTTGCCGACATTACGGTCGAGGGGCGCGAGACGACCGATCGAGAGACGATCCTGGCGGCGCTTGCCGTCGGGCTCGGCACTCCGATCCTGGCCGCGAACCCGACTCGTGCCAAGGAGCAGCTCGAGGCTCTGCCCTGGGTGCGCACCGCCGTGATCGAACGCCGCCTACCAGACACGCTCTACGTACGTCTGGTCGAGCGCAAGCCACTGGCGCTTTGGCAGCACGGCGGCAAGCTCGATCTCATTGATCGTGATGGTGCCGTCATCCCGGTGGTCCGACTCGACCGGTTCGCAAAGCTGCCCATGGTGGTCGGCGACGGTGCTGCGGGCCATGCGGAAGAGCTCCTCGGGATGCTCGCAAGCGACCCTGACCTCGCGTCGCGCGTGACTGCCGCGATCCGCGTCGGCGACCGTCGCTGGAATGTGCGCATCGATAATACGATCGACGTGCTGCTCCCAGCGGACGAGACGGCGAGCGCGTGGTCGCAGCTAGCCCGCCTCGAGCGATCGAGCGCCATCCTGAAACGCGACGTGCAGACCATCGATTTACGTCTCCCGGATCGGCTCGTTCTGCGGGTCAGCCCCGAGCCCCCGAAAGAGCCACTGATATCGAAAAAAGCACACCCGCCGGCGAAGAACACATGACCGCGATGGACGAAGCGCCGGGGCGCGACGAAGATCAAATAATGGCAGCGACCGCGGGAAACGGCGGGAGAGCGAAGCCGCGCCGGCCCCCGATTCGGCCGCGCGGCAGCCTGGTCGCTGCGCTCGATATCGGCACCACCAAGATTTGCTGCTTCATCGCTCGGGTCGCAGCCGATCAGCCTCGTGTGCTGGGCATCGGCCATCAGATCTCTCGCGGGGTGCGCAACGGGACGATCGTCAATCTTGAAGCGGCGGGTGCCTCTATCGTCAATGCGGTGCATGCCGCCGAGGAAATGGCGGGTGAGACGATCCAACAAGTCGTGACGAACCTGTCGGGGGGGTTCTTTGCCTCGCGCATTGTCAGGGCCGAGATCGGCATTGCCGGGCGCGAGGTCACGGATGCGGAGATGCAGCGGGTGCTCGAGCAGGGTTACCTAGTGCGCGAGCCGGGTGATCGCCACGTTATCCATTCGGTGCCGGTCAGCTTCTCGATCGACGATAGCCGTGGCATTCGCGACCCCCGGGGGATGCTTGGCGAGCGGCTCGGTGTCAATATGCACGTGGTGACCGCGAGCGCGACCAGCGTGCGCAATCACGGCTCGGCGATCGGGCGCTCGCATCTCGACGTCGATGCCCTCGTCGTCAGCCCTTATGCGGCGGGCCTCTCCTGTCTGGTCGAGGACGAGATCGCACTCGGTGTGACCGTCATTGACATGGGTGGTGGAACGACGACGATCGGGGTGTTTTTCGACGGCAATCTGATCCATTGCGACTATGTGCCCGTCGGCGGCTGCCACGTAACAAACGATATTGCCCGCGGGCTCTCGACCCCGTTGGCCCATGCCGAACGCATGAAGGCGCTCTTCGGTAGCGCCATTTCCTCGAGCACTGACGAGCGCGAGACGATCGCTGTCCCACAAGTCGGCGAAGAGGATGAGGGTCATGTCAATCACGTGCCGAAATCGTTGCTTGTCGGGATCATTGCGCCGCGCGTCGAAGAGACCTTTGAGTTGGTGCGCAATCGTCTCGAGGCCAGCGGCTTCGACAAAGTCGCGGGCCGGCGCGTGGTGCTGACCGGCGGGGCTTGTCAGCTGCATGGAGTGCGCGAGTTTGCCGGATTGATCCTCGACAAGCAGATTCGAATCGGCCGGCCGCAGCGGGTTACAGGCTTGGCCGAAGCGACGGGTGGCCCGGCGTTTTCGACGACCGTCGGACTCCTGCATTTCGCATTATCAGAGCGAGCCGAGGTGGTGCGCAGCGGACGCCGCCCTCTGCGGGAGCCGAACTGGCTCTTCAGTCGCTTGGGTCACTGGCTGCGAGAGAACTTTTGAGGCAAATTCGGCTTTGTCACTCGCCCGGCTCTGCGTGAGCCAGCGAGGGGGGAGCCCGGCCCAGACCGGGTATCATGGAGCTGCGTCGCAGCGGAGGGGACCGCATGATCAATCTGAGCATCCCAAGGGACGAGCAGGAGATGAAGCCCCGTATCACGGTTGTCGGGATAGGGGGCGCTGGGGGAAACGCCGTTAACAATATGATCCGATCGAATTTGGTCGGGTGTGAATTTGTTGCCTGTAACACCGATGCTCAAGCGCTGCAGCAATCCACCGCGTCGCGCAAGATCCAACTTGGGATCGGCGTCACTCGAGGCCTCGGTGCCGGCTCGCGACCCGATGTCGGCCGCGCTGCCGCAGAGGAGGCTCTCGACGAGATCCTCGAGGCCATGCAGGGTTCCAACATGGTGTTTATCACCGCCGGAATGGGTGGCGGCACCGGGACGGGTGGTGCGCCGGTGATCGCGCGCATCGCTCGTGAATCGGGGATTCTGACCGTCGGCGTGGTAACCAAGCCCTTTCACTTCGAGGGCAGCCATCGCATGCAAATCGCCGAACTCGGCATCGAGGAGCTGCAGAAATTCGTCGATACCCTGATTATCATACCCAATCAGAACTTGTTCCGAGTGGCGAACGAAAGGACGACTTTTGCCGACGCCTTCAAGATGGCGGACGACGTCCTTCATTCTGGCGTGCGCGGCGTTACCGACCTGATGGTCATGCCAGGATTGATCAACCTTGACTTTGCCGACATCCGTACCGTGATGGCTGAGATGGGGAAGGCGATGATGGGCACTGGCGAGGCCGAGGGCGAGCGCCGAGCGATCGACGCCGCCGAAGCGGCGATCTCAAATCCGCTGCTGGAGGATGTGTCGATGAAGGGCGCAAAGGGCGTTCTAATCAACATCACCGGGGGCTTGGACATGACGTTGTTTGAGGTCGATGAGGCGGCGAATCGCATCCGCGAGGAGGTCGACCCCGACGCCAACATCATCTTCGGATCGACCTTCGATGAGCGGCTGTCGGGCAAGATGCGCATCTCGGTCGTCGCCACGGGTATTGACGCGGAAGCGGTCTCTCAGGTCCGGCCGATGATCAGCTTGGTCAGTAGCCGGGATGCCGCGCCCCCTGCGGCTTTGCGCGAGGCTAGCGCGGGGGCATACGCCCAGCCCCTGCTCGCCCAGAATGCAGCGCAGTCGCCGATGGATGGTGCACGGGAGGCGCTGCGCAGCGAGCCATTGCGCGCGGAGCACGACAGCGAACCACTGCCGCAGGCGGCGGAGGCAGCCGAGAACGCGGCTATGCGTGGCGGCTCGTTCATTGTTCCGAAGCCGGTCGACACTGGACTCACCCGCCCGGTTCCGTTGACCCAACCGGCGGTCCCGCCAGCTCCGACGGTCAAGGAGCCTGCGCCAAAACCGAAGGGGCGGGTACCCAGCCTTATCGAACGGGTGACCGGAGTGGGCCGCGCCCGCATCGTGGCGCCGGAAACCGCACCGCGTCCGGCTTCCCAACCTGCAAAGCAGGTCGTGCAGCCGCGGCTGACCTCGCTCGAGCGCGACGACCGACCGAGCTTGAGCAAGGAGGACGATCTGCTCGACATCCCCGCCTTCCTGCGTCGTCAGGCAAATTAGACCAGTGCTGCAGCGCCCCCGGCAGCCTCACTCCATCTTCGGCGCGGTCGTGAATCGTCGACTCATTGAGAGGTACCGCAGCATGGAAATCCAAGGGCGATATGCTGCTAGTGCGTAACAATCTGCAATAAAGAGTGACTTGAGACGGCGTGGAGGTGCCGGTTAGTTTTGTATCGTAGGGGTCGGTTTTCGAGAAGTCTGTCGCATGTTGGGGGATATGACGACAGCGTCGCAACGGACGCTGAAGACGCGAATCGGTTGCCGGGGGGTCGGTCTCCATTCAGGTCAAAAAGTAACAATTAGGCTGCTCCCGGCCGCTCCGGACACAGGGATTGTGTTCCGTCGTACCGACGCCGGGGCGGAGATTCGGGCAAGCTGGGTGAACGCGATCGAATCGTCGCGCTGCACGGTGCTGTCAAATGGCGAAGGGATCACGGTCGGCACGGTTGAGCACCTGATGGCGGCATTGGCCGGTGCCGAGATCGACAACGTTATCGTGGAACTGGACGGTCCGGAAGTGCCGATCATGGACGGCAGTTCTGCGCCTTTCCTCTTCCTGATCGAGTGCGCCGGCCTCATCGAACAGGACGCAGCGCGGCGCGCGATAAAGGTTCTCAAACCGGTGAGCGTTAGTGAGGAGGGTGCAACAGCCGCGTTGTCGCCCGACCATGGCTTTTCGATGAGCTTCGAAATAAGTTTCGCCAACCCGCTGATAAGGCGACAGGACATTTGTGTGGCGTTCGATGCGGCGACGTTCAAAGCGGAACTGAGCCGGGCGCGCACCTTTGGCCTTCTCGACGAAGTGGACCGCTTACGGGAAGCGGGCCTCGGCCGCGGCGGGTCGCTCGACAACGTCGTCGTGGTCAGCGGCGATCATATATTAAACGCCGGCGGCTTGCGCTACGCAGATGAGTTCGTTCGCCATAAGCTGCTCGACGCATTCGGCGATCTCTACCTTGCTGGTGGCCCGATAATCGGACGATTTTGCGGCGTGCGCTCGGGTCACGCGCATACGAGGCATTTGCTCGCGGCCCTGTTTGCCGACACCGAGGCTTGGCGGTACACTAATCTGGGCCGCGGCACGGGTTTTGGTGCGCTCGATCGGCCGAGCGAAGTGCGCCTCTGCGGGGTATAATTCGAGCTTTGGCTTATCTCCTGTGCACACGATCCGTGCTATAAGCAGACCTGACTCCCGTTACCGGGCTTGCCGATGAGTCCATTGTCCCTTCTTCGGTGGGTCGGCGTGGCCGCCTTGATCTCCGTTTTCGCCGCCTGCGGAGGCTCAAAGAAGGACGTCTACGTCGAAAAACCGGTCGACGACCTTTACAATAAAGCCATGGACGAGATGGTCGAAGAACGCTTCGCCGCGGCAGCCAAGACCTTTGACGAAGTCGAGAGCCAGCATCCCTACTCGGTCTGGGCCACGAAGGGCCAAATTATGGCAGCTTATGCTGAATACGAGGCGGGAAATTATGGCGAATCAGTCATCGCTGCGGATCGTTTCATCCAGCTGCATCCGGGTCACCGTGACGTTGCTTACGCCTATTATTTGAAGGCGATCTCATATTATGTCCAAATCACCGATGTTGGCCGCGACCAGAAGATTACAGACCAGGCCTTGAAGGCACTCGATGATGTGGTGCGTCGTTTTCCCGACAGTAAATATGCACGAGACGCCAAGCTCAAACTTGATTTTACCCGTGACCATCTGGCGGGGAAAGAAATGGAAATCGGGCGTTACTACCTAAAACGCGGGCAATATCTGGCCGCGATGAACCGTTTCAAACGGGTTGTCGACAATTATCAGACGACGACGCATGTTCCCGAGGCGCTCGAGCGTCTTGTCGAATGCGACTTGGCGCTCGGTCTCAGTGACGAGGCCAAGGCCAATGCCGCAGTCCTAGGTTACAACTATCCGGGGAGCGAGTGGTATGAGGACAGCTACGCCCTCGTTACCGGGACCGCGAACCCAGGCCTACCCAAGGGAGGTTGGTTCGCCCGCAACCTCGGGAGTCTCTTCTAATCTGCTCGGCGCAGTCGCGTCCCGCAACATGAAAAATTGTTAATTTCAGACGAACGGTCGCCTGGCGTATTCAACGCCATTAGGTGCCTTCGGTCCCTCTCGCGCACACCCTCTCTGCTGCGGCTGGGATTAGTGTCTGCAACGAGCGTTGGAGCGTTTGAGGATGCTGCGGCTTCTCGCGGTCTTGTTTATCGTCATTACGACCGTCTCCGCTGGTGCCGCAGACAAACCGTCCGGAGTCACCGGACTCTTTCTGACGACCCGGTATCCCGACCTAACGATACGTGCTGGCGAGACCACGACGATCGACCTGTCACTGCGCAACTCCAACCTGCCGCCGCAAGAGATAAGGCTGTCGGTCCCGCAGGTGGCGAGCGGATGGAAGGCGACAATCCTCGGCGGCGGTCAGCCGGTCGAGTCAGCGATGGTCGCGACGGATAGTGAGGAGAAGCTGCAGCTTCGGCTCGAACCCCCGGCCGGTACCGGCCCCGGTAACTATGGTTTCGTTGTCGAAGGCCGCAGTGACGGGAGTACGTTGAAGCGCCCGATAACTGTCACGATTGGGCAAGAGCTGCCGGCCAAGCTCAAGCTGACCACGAACTTCCCGGCGCTGCGCGGCACCGCTACTACCTCCTTCAAATTCAAGGTCACGGTCGCCAACGACAGCGGGCGCGACGCTACGATTAATTTCAGCGCCGACGCGCCGAAGAACTTCCAAGTCACTTTTACCGAGGCCTATGGCACCCAGCAGCTCACCAGCATCCCGATAGAGGCCGGCAAGTCCAAGGACATCGAAGCCGCCGTGGCGCTGCCGCGCGATACGCCGGCAGGCGAATACAAGCTCGCGCTGCACGCCAAGAGCGAGGCCGCGTCTGCCGATCTTGACCTCACCATTACCATCATCGGCCAAGCCCGTCTGGCGCTCGCCGGGGAAGGCGGTCGTCTCAGCGGCGAAGCCTATGCCGGCCAGGACAGCCAGTTGACCGTCGTCGCGAAGAACGACGGCAGCGAAACGGCGCGTGATGTCGAATTCAGCGCGACGGCGCCGGAGGGCTGGAAGACGAGCTTCGATCCCAAGGAGTTGCCCGAACTCGATGCCGGCAAGTCCCAGTCGATCAAGGTGACGTTGACGCCCGCCGGCCGTGCAATCGCGGGTGATTATCAGACGACGATCCGCGCTAGCTCGGCCGGTGGCCAGTCCGAATCGGCAAATTTCCGCATCACCGTCCTGACCTCGACAGTGTGGGGCGCCGTAGGTATCGGCGTTATTGCTGCCGCCCTCCTCGTTGTGGTCTTCGCCGTCGCGCGGTTTGGCCGACGTTAGCGAGCGTAGCATGGCTGACGAAGTCGTGATTCGGGCCGAAGGGCTGACCAAGCGATACGCCGCCACCCTTGCCGTCGACCACGTCGACATTGACGTTCACTCCGGCGAGATCGTCGGCATTCTCGGGCCGAACGGGTCGGGCAAGACAACGACCATCCTGATGCTGCTGGGCTTAACCGAGCCGACAGAAGGGCGTGCCCAGGTCGCAGGATTCGACCCGTTACGCGAGCCGCTCGAAGTCAAACGCCGGGTCGGCTACCTGCCAGATTCGGTCGGATTTTACGATGGTCTGTCAGCGCATGACAACCTTGCCTATACCGGCCGGCTGGCCGGATTGTCTCGCCGCGAGATTGATGAGCGGTTCACCGAGGCGCTGGCGCGGGTCGGGTTGCCCGATGTGGGCCGGGAGCGGGTCGGAACGTTTTCGCGCGGTATGCGCCAGCGGCTCGGCCTCGCCGAGATTCTGATGAAGCGTCCGAGCATCGCGATTCTCGACGAGCCGACCGCGACCCTGGATCCGCATTCGACCCAAGAGTTTCTTGGCATGATACGGGCGCTGAAGAACGACGGAACCGCCGTGCTGCTGTCGTCGCATCATCTCGATCAAGTGCAGAGCGTGTGCGACCGCGTGGCACTGTTCAATCAGGGGCGGATCGCGTTGTCGGGCAGCGTGACCGACTTGGCGCAGCGGGTGCTTGGCGGCGGCCATGTGATCGACGTCGAGGTTCGCGGCGTTGGTGTTCACGATCGCCTCGCCGGCATGCCGGGTGTGGTGCGGGTACAGGTCATGGGGCCGCAACTTTATCGTGTCGATTGCGAGCGTGATCTGCGGCCTGAGATCGCCCGCCTTCTGGCTCCGTCATCCGAGCTGACCGGCATTCGCTTTGCCGAACCCAGTCTCAACGAAGTCTACACCCGATACTTCGACGAGGCCCGCCATGCGGCGTAGGGGCTCGCCCTTTACCGGGGCGGGGATAGTCCTCGCCAAGGAGGCGGCGGACCAGCTCAGCGGAATTCGTATGGTTGTAATCGAGGCGCTGGTTTTCCTGATAGTGCTCGTTCTAGCCTGGTTTTCCACCACGACAATCCGCGAATCGATTGGACAAAGCCCGTTTCTGTTTCTGCGTTTGCTGACGATGGCGCCCGACCCGATCCCGTTTTCGTTCATCGACACGGTTGGGCTGGTAACGCCGGTTATCGCGATTGCGCTGGGCTTTGACGCGATTAACGCAGAGTTCAATCAGCGGACCTTGAGCCGGATCCTGGCACAGCCGATCTATCGCGACGCCCTGCTACTCGGAAAATTTCTCGCTCGGCTGCTCGTATTGGCGATCGCGCTGCTCTCGCTGTGGTTGCTGGTGTTGGGTGTGGGCTTCCTGCGCCTCGGGCTGCCGCCGAGCGGCGAGGAGCTGGTCCGGATGTTGGGCTTTCTCGCCGCGACCATCGCTTATGGAGGGGTGTGGCTTGCGGTCGCGTTCTTGTTCTCAATCCTGTTTCGAGCGCCGGCGACAGCGGCGCTCGCGGCGTTGGGCCTCTGGCTCGTCTTCTCGTTCTTCTGGTCATTGGTCATCAAACCACTCGCGGCGACCCTGATCGCTGGGCCGCCGGAGGATATCTTCGGCCCCAACCTCGCTTATATTCAGACCTCGCAAGTGCTTGATCGAATCTCGCCAAACACTCTCTACGCCGAGATCGCGCTGGCCCTGCTGCAACCGGCAACGCGTACGCTCGGTCCTGTATTCATCAGCCAGCTCCGCGGCGCACTGCTCGGCGCGCCGTTGCCAGCCTCCCAGAGCTTCATCCTGGTCTGGCCTCAGCTCACCGGCCTGATCGCCGCAATGATCCTCATCTTCGCAGGCGGCTACGTCGTCTTCCAGCGTCAAGAGATCCGCGCATAATGAGAAGGGGCGGCCCGATCGGACCGCCCCCGGGGATGGTGCGAGGGCTCGTGTTCCACCCTTTTACGTCCCGCCGATCAGCCGGCCACGATCGTTGGACCGACCGTGCGCACCACACAAATCAGAGCCTATCCAGCCGATGGCGCGGTGCAAGCGGCCGAATCGTTGTCCACAGGCTTACCCCCAAGATAGCGAAGCTGTCCCCCGAACAGTCCACAGCGGAATTTGATTCCCAGAGTGATCAGCGCATAGTGGAAGCAAGATCGCGGCTAAAGGATATCCAGACATGCTGCCGACACCCGGCTTCCATCACCTGCATCTGAACTCGGTCGATCCGGAGCGCACGATCGACTTCTACACTCGGCAATTCCAGAGCACGGCGAAGGGGAGTTGGGGCGGCTTTCCGGCGCTCAAATCACCCAACAACGTCTTCGTGCTGTTCACCAAGGTCGATACGCCGCCGCCCACCGAGCCGCAGAGTGCCATCTGGCATTTCGGCTGGCACGTCACCGACGCGCGCCACAGCCTCGAAACTTACAAACAGCGGCCGGAGGTCGAGCTCTTGCCGCTTTACACGACGGACGAAGGTGGTTCGGTTCTGATCAGCAGTGATACCTGGCCTAGCGTTGGGGGCGTGCTTGGGCTGACCAAGGTGCAGATCGCCGAGGCCAAGGCCAAGGGCACCAAGCCGGCCGGCGGGGGAGGGTTTGCCTATATGAAGGGCCCCGATGACGCCCTTGTCGAATATGCGGGGAATCATCCGGCCGAGCGCTTTAACCACGTGCATCTCTACCAAGAGGATCCGATCGGCGCGCTCCATTGGTATCAGAAACATCTCAACGCGCCGGTGCGGCCAGGCTACGCGCCGACGGCGGCCGACGGCAACGCAACCCGCGGACCGGATCGCACTTGGCCGGCGCTCAATCGAGAAGGAATGTTCCGCACGCCGCGGGCCGGCGTCGAATTCGGCGATGTGTCGATGATGTGGTACGCAAATCAGGGCGATCGGCCGCTGGCCAGTTCACGCGGGCAACTGCAGGATCACATCGCGCTCAGCGTCGGCGATCTCGATGCTTGGATCGAGAAGTTGCGCGGCGAGGGCATTAAATTCCTCGAGGACCCCTACCCGCTCGATGACACGCGCGCAGTGATGATCGAAGGCCCGAGCCGCGAAGCGCTGGAGCTCGTCGAAGTGAAGTAGCCAGAAGCCCCCGGGGCGCCATGCGCCCCCTCAGTCGAGGGGGCGGCCGTGGCGGGCGATGAATTCGGGAAAGGCTTCCTCGGCCCTTGCACCTCTGACGACGTGCGTCGTGAAGTGCCGCTCCTCGGTCCATTGCTCTTCGAGGTTCTGCGTCATCTGCTTCAACAGCAACGTCTTGATGCCCATCACCGCGGAACGGTTGTTGCCGGCAATCGTGCGGGCGAGCTCCAATGTCTTCGCCCGCAACTGATCACGCGGCACGAGGTGGTTCAGGAGACCGATGCGATAGGCTTCCTCGGCCTCGACGACGCGCGCGGTAAACAAAAGTTCCTTGGCGATCGGCCAGCCCACCTGGTTGGGCAGGGTCCAGGTGCTGTTGATCCGGCCATAAGCCGCCGCGAGAAAGCGAAAGCGGCTGTCTTCGCAACCGACGCGCATGTCGAGCGAAGAGGCCAGCACCGCCGCGCCCCCATAGGCGAGGCCGTTGATCATGCCGATTGTCGGCTTCGCCGAGGCAGCGATTTCATAGCTGCCGCGGCGCGGAGGGCGGACCGCATCCAACTCCTCCTGGGTGTAGCGGCGGTCATCCTCGCGCTGCTCGTGGATGTCGCCGCCGGCCGAGAACGCACGGGTTCCGGCACCGGTGATGACGATGCAGCCGATCGTGTCGTCGGCGTCCAGCCGTTTGACCGCGTCGTGCAATTCGCCCGACAGCTTCCGGTTCATCGCGTTGAGCTGGTCCGGGCGGTTGAGGGTTACGATCCCGACACCGTCTTCGGTGTCCACCAGAATATGCTCGTAGGTCATCTTTCCCTCCGATCTTAAGCGAAGCCGAACTCGCGCTCGGCGAGCGTGAGGCTCTCGTCGACGATCGTGACCATCTGGTCGATTTCGTCTCGGCTCACGACCAGCGGCGGGCAGAGTTGGAGCGCCATGAAGACGCGCGTCAGCAGGCCTCGCTCTTCCATCAGCTGCAACAGGCGGCGGATATAGGGATGGCCTGCGGCGGCCGGGCCGATGCCGAATGGCTCCTTGGTCGCTTTGTCCTTGACCAGCTCGACAGCGCACATCAGACCGAGCCCACGCACGTCGCCGACCGTCGGGTGCGAGCGCAGCTCCTGCAGCAGACCAAGCAGGTACTTGCCTTGCTGGGCGCTGTGTTGCGGCAATTCCTCGCGCTGGAGGATCTCGATGTTCTTCAGCGCCGCGGCGCATGACACCGCCTGGCCGCCGAAAGTCAAGAGGTGAGCGAGCACCACGTCCTGCTTTTTGAACTCGTCGAACAGCGCCTTGCCGACCGCCACCGCGGCGATCGGTGCATAGCCCGACGACAAGCCCTTGGCCATCGTCATCAGGTCCGGCACGACGCCGAACTGCTCTGTCGCGAACATCGTCCCGGTGCGGCCGAAGCCGTTGATCACCTCGTCCATGACCAGCAACACGCCATGCTTGTTGCAGATCTCGCGGACCCGCTGCCAATAGCGCGGCGACGGGACATGGTTCGAATTCGATACCGAGATCGGCTCGCCGATCACCGCCGCCACCGTATCGGGTCCCTGTGTTAGGATCTCCTGCTCGATCGCCTCGGCGCAGAGCAGATCGCCGGCCTCGCCCTCGACCCCGAAATCATTGCGGTAGCGATTGGGCGACGGCACGAAGCTGACCCCGTACATAAACGGGCCGAAGAATTTCTCGCTGCGCGACGAGGTGATGCTCATGGCACCAAAGGTCGCACCGTGGTAGCCGCCGCGCCGGGCGATGATCTTGTAGCGCTTGGGGAAGCCGCGCATAGCCTGCACCTGCTTGGCGATCTTCATGGCACTCTCGATCGCTTCTGATCCGCCTGAGCAGAAGAAGAACCGGTCGAGATCGCCGGGCGTCAGCCCGGCGAGCACGTCGCCGAGCTGCACCGCGGCCAAATTGGTGTAACTCGCGGCGGAGACGTAGGCCAACTCGCGGGCCTGCTTGGCCATGGCCTCGCCGATTTCGGTGCGGCCATGCCCGACATTGACGACGTAGAGCCCCGAGAGACCGTCGATATAGGAGCGGCCCTGGGCGTCGAACAACCGGCAGCCCTCGCCGCGCACCATGACCTTGAGCCCGTCGCGTTCAGCGAGGTCGAGCCAGCGGGCGCTGTGAATCCAGACATGGTCGAGCGCTTGCCGTTCGATCGGCGAGAATTCGCGTGTCGTCGTCGCGTCGTCCATTAGCAAATCTCCTACCATCGGCGCTCCGCCTCGGTGTCCGGAACTTTAGCTGTCCCGTTCGCCATCGTCACGTGGAAGCCCGGGAGCGAGCCCTGTTGCTCCCGCGCAACATCGGTTAGCATGCCGCCCGGGTGCGCCGCTCCGTGGCGGCAGGTTCAGCGAAATTGCTTTCCATCACAATCACGAAAGGACACCGACATGCCGAGCTTTGACCACCACGGCGCTCATATTTACTACGAGGAGTTCGGCCAGGGCTTCCCGATCCTGACCTTTGCGCCGGCGGGCCTGGCGTCGGTGATCGCCGTCTGGAGCGAGCCCTCGGCGCCGATCAACCCGACCACCGAGTGGGCGGCGAACTATCGCGTGATCGCGATGGACCAGCGCAACGCCGGCGGTCAATCGCGCGCCCCGATCACCGCGCAGGACGGCTGGGATAGCTACACAGCCGACCACATCGCGTTGCTCGACCACCTGCGCATCGATCGCTGCCACCTCTATGGCCAGTGCATCGGCGGGTCGTTCATCCTGAACCTGATCAAGGCCCACCCGGAGCGCGTCCAGAGCGCCGTGCTGGCGCAGCCGATCGGACGCGTCGGCGCGATGGCGCCCGGCCGACCGGCCCGGTTCAACGCGTGGGCGGAAGGGCTCAAGGACCACCCGGAGGCGACCCAGCCGGTGCTCGATGCATTCTGCCGGAACCTCTACGCTCCCGGTTTTGTGTACTGCGTCGATCGCGCGTTCGTGTCGACGGTGCGGACGCCGTGCGTGGTCCTGGCCGGCAACGACGAGGCACATCCCTACCCGATCTCCGAGGAGCTCTCGAAGCTGCTCCCGAACTGCGAGTTCATCGCGAAGTGGAAGTCGGGGGCGGCGCTGACTTCGGCGAAGGCACGCGTCGCTGCGTTCCTGGCCAAGCACACGCCCGCCCGAGCGTAGGACCGACGCGTTTCCCGACCCCCGGTGCGCCCGCCGGTGGCGGCGGCCGTGCGGGGCTATCCGGCGCACGGGGCTAACCACCTCCCGCAAGCCTCCACGCCGCACTCCAGCGGGGGTGAAAAACAACGAAAATCGTGTTTTTCGCCACAAAACGGCCATGGCAGCCGGGTACAATCGATTGTAATTCAGCCGCTTACGAGGAAAATTCGTCACTCGCCGAAACAACCGAATTTCTCCTGCCGATCAACGAATTCACGCCGCCCTAACAACCGAAAAACAACGAAATCGTGCAGGCTCTGAAAACAGGCGAAATCGGTCACGTGTCAGCGCTCGATACTCCGACGGCGAACCCCGATCCAGGGCGGCAATCGATCCCGACCGGAGCCTGTCCGGGGCGCCGGGATCAAATCTGCGGGCTGAAGGCTCATGGCCCGTGAGCTTCCGGCCTGCTGGGTGTAGCCTCGCGGCCTGGACCCCGTGTTCTATCCCGAGGAGGAACCGCCAATGCCCGCCGCCGTCCGCAACGTCGCCCGCGAAAAGCTCGAACAAGGCCAGCTGTCGCTCGGCGTCGGCGTGCGCATCACGCGCAGCGTCGAGATCGCCAAGGCCATGGCGGTGGCCGGCTTCGACTGGCTGTTTCTCGACATGGAGCATGGCGTCATGTCGCTCGAGGCTTGCGCGCAGATCTCAACAGCCGCACTCGACGCCGGTATCGCGCCGATAGCGCGCGTGCCGAACGGCGAGTATGCGATCGCCACCCGGGCCTTGGACAATGGCGCACTCGGCATCGTCATGCCGCATGTCGATACGGCAGCGGAAGCCAGAGAGGTGGTGAACCGGCTCAAATACCCACCGGTCGGCCACCGCTCGATGGGCGGCATCGGACCGCATTACGGGCTGCGCTCCGCCAGCTCGGGAGAAGCTGCTTCTGCGCTCAACGCCGCCAATCTGACGATCGTTATGCTGGAGACGCCGACCGCGATCGCCAATGCCGAAGAGATCGCGGCGGTCCCGGGGGTCGATGTATTGTTGATCGGCACCAATGATTTGTGCGCCGAGATCGGCATCCACGGCGATTTCGGCAACCAGCGCGTCGCCGAAGCGTATCGGACGATGATCGCGGCAGCCCGCAAGCACGGTAAATTTCCCGGAATGGCCGGTGTT
>DASQCY010000472.1:0-5700 GCA_035634495.1 Allostellaceae bacterium | reverse complement strand
AATACCGCTGCCCGGCCGAGCTGTTCGATGAACGGATGCAGCGCACTGTCCTGGTGATAGGGGGAGCAGAAATAGCGCAGCCGGATATACGGCTCGACGTGGAGTTGCTCCGCTAAGGCCGCGGTGAGGCGCGACTTGCCGATGCCGGGCTCGCCTGAAACCAATACGACCTGGCCGTCACCCGCCTTGGCGCGTACCCAGCGGCGCAGCAGCAGGTCGATCTCCTCGTCGCGGCCGACGAGCGGGGTCAGCGCCGAGCCGCGCAAGGCCTCGAACCGGCTGGCGACAGCGCTCGGACACAATACCTGCCAGGCCGGCACTGGCGCGGCGATCCCCTTGAGTTCGATCTCGCCGAGATCTCGGTATTCGAAGAGATCACCCGTCAGCCGACGGGTGCTGGCGGCGATCACGACTGTATCGGGCTCGGCCAGGGCCTGCAGGCGCGCGGCGAGATTGGGCGTATCGCCGGCGACATCGTGCTCAACAACCTCACCGCCGACGACAACCAGCCCGGTGGCGATCCCGACCCGCGTGGAGCTCTTCGGCCTGATCGAGCTGTGGCACCCGATCGACCAGCGCCAACCCGCATCGCGTGGCGCGCTCGGCGTCGTCCTCGTGCGCCTGCGGATATCCGAAATAAATCAGGACACCGTCGCCCATGTAACGGGCGACAAACCCTCCAAAGCCCTCGACAATCTCTGCGACGCAGCGATGGTAGGCGCCGATGATCCCGCGCAGATCCTCGGGATCGAGCCGCGTGGACAGCCGCGTCGACCCGACCAGATCGCAGAACAGCACCGTCAATTGCCGCCGCTCGGCATCGGCTCTTGCCTGTGGCGCCATCGCGGGGGCGGGCGTCTCGCTATCCAGCACGGCGATCGCTGCGAGCAATTTCCGGCGATGACCGATCGCCACAACGCCAATCTCTCTCAGATCCTCCGACGTCAGCTTGGGGAGCACCTCCCAATCGATCGCGTTGGCGCGAAACGCCCCTTCATATTGCTGCATGCCCAGGCTGTGGAGCCAAGCCGCGATATCCACGCTCGCCTTCCCGCCGCGGTCACTACCCGCGGATGTTTAGCTTACCGGGATTGAAGTCGTCGCGCGAGGAATGAGCGCGGGTTCATCACCGAGCTCAAAAAGCGGGTAGAGCGCGATATCGGAGCCAAGATCGCGGCCAAGGAAACCCAAAGGGCGCGTTGATCATCGCCGTCGTCGACCGGCTAAGCTCCGAAACCCTGATGGGTTTATAGATGTTGGCCAGCCGGAGGACGACACCGAGGAGGCCGACATGACTGCCGCGGTAAAAGCGATCCCTGAAGGCTATCACAGCGTGACGGCCTATCTGATCTTGAGTAGCGCAAGCGACGCCATCGCCTTCTACAAGAAGGCGCTCGGCGCCGAAGAGGTCATGCGGATGGAGGATCCCGGCGGCAAGGTCCATCACGCCGAGATCAAGATCGGCGATTCGCGCATCATGCTGGCCGACGAGCACCCCGAGCTGCAGGCGCTCAGCCCGAAGACCATCGGTGGCTCGCCGGTCTCGATACATCTCTATGTCGAGGATGTCGACGCCGCGGTGGCGCGCGCGGTGGCGGCTGGGGCAAAGCTCGTCCGACCGGTGGCCGATCAGTTTTACGGCGACCGGGTCGGTGGGATCGACGACCCGTTCGGGTATCGCTGGTTCATCGCCACGCACAAGGAAGATTTGTCGATCGAGGAGATTCGCCGGCGCGGCGCGGCGCAGGCCCGATAGCGCTTCAATCGGCGCGATCCGGGCGCTACATAGGGTTCGACAAACAAGGAGGAGATGGCAATGGACGACAAGACCCGCACCGAACTCGAGGCTGCGGCATTCCGGCGGCTCGTGGAGCATTTGCGCGAGCGGACCGATGTCCAAAATATCGACCTGATGAACCTGGCGGGTTTTTGCCGCAATTGCCTGTCGCGGTGGTATCGCGAAGAGGCCGAACAGCGCAGCGTCCCGCTCTCGGACCCGCAAGCGCGCGAGATCGTCTATGGCATGCCCTATGACGAATGGCGGGCGAAATATCAAAAAGAGGCGAGCGCCGAGCAGAAGGCCTCCTTCGCCGCATCCCAAAAGCATTGACGTCCGCTCGGTGACGGTCCCACCTTGTGCCGGCCGGGGCTGGTCGCTATGTTCCGCGCCCTTGCTGCGGGGGCAGCACGGTTAGGGGGAAGGGGACCATGCCGGATGTCGGGGGCGTCGCGGTCGAGCGGC
The DNA here is from genome assembly GCA_035634495.1 of Allostellaceae bacterium. GTDB lineage: Bacteria > Pseudomonadota > Alphaproteobacteria > ATCC43930 > CGMCC-115725 > AP-15. The sequence continues at coordinate 3,458 of DASQCY010000472.1, read as the reverse complement.
TGAAATCTTTTATCGAGCGGATCGAACGGCTCGAGGAGGAGAAGCGCGCGCTGAGCGGCGACATCAAAGAGGTCTATGCCGAGGCCAAGGGGACCGGCTTCGAGCCAAAGATCATGCGTCAGATCATCAAGATCCGAACCATGGACAGAGAGGAGCTCGACGAAGAAGAGAGCCTCCTCGACCTCTATAAACGCGCCCTCGGGATGTCGCCCGACGCCGGCGCGGAGGTGCGGGCGGCGAAATAGCCACCCAATCGGTCGGGGGCCTCCCGGCGGCGATTAGGGATGCAATAAGGCAAACGCGATGGTCTGCGAACTGTCGTACTGCGATTGCTGGCCGTAGCCGTTCGTGATCCGAGCTCGGCAATAGAGGTTCACCGCGAACGCCGCCTGCAGGCAGGGCCCCAGCAGAGCCGAAGCCGAATTGTTGAACGGCACCGGCGATCCCGGCGAGCCCGCGCTGGTGCCGGTTGCCGGGGCTGGCGGGACGATTTCGGCGACGACCCCGCTGATACCGCGCGATACGGTCAGGCTCCAGTCGACAAAATTTCCCGGCTGGAACGCCACATAATCGATTTCGACATTGTCGCTGCCGCTCGAATAGTGGAGTACGCCACAAGGATCTGTCGCCGTCGAACCCAACGGCGTCGAGACACCGGGCAGTTGCGCGACGGTCGGCCTATTGTCTACCAGGACTTGGAACGTCAGACGGCCGTGATCGGTAATATTGAACATCGGCGCATTGGTATAGGTGTTCGGCGGTCCACCGATCTGCGGCAGGATATAGGTAAAGGCCCCCGGACCGGCCGGATCGCTCGGCTGATCGCCGATCGTCGAGCTGCTGCGCGGGTTGTTGCACGGTACGAACTTCCCGTCTCCGTCGAACAATTCGAGGATCAAGGTGCACAGCCCACTCTTGCCCGGCGTCAACAATTCGGTGCTGTCGAAATACGCGAAGGGCCGGTCGAGCGGATCGTTGATATCGATCCACGGCAATGTCGGATCGGGGATGGCAAAAAGGTTCGTCGTTCCCCCGGGATTGGACGGGCCGGACACCAGCTGCGGCCCGAACGTCACCGGGTTCAGATGGATCGTGATGATCGAGCCGGAAACCGTGATGGTCTGGTAGCGGTGGGTGACCGTTGCCCTGATCGGCGTCGGGCTCGCCTCGTCGGCGAACTGGTACGACCAGCGGTAGTACCTGATGTTGTTGGCCTGCAGGTCGGGATGGAACTGCATCTGCAATGACAAGGTGCCGCCCCACGCGGCATTTTCCGGATTGCCGCCCGGCCCGGTCACCGTCACCTCGCCGAGTGCCGGACCGCCCCCCGTTTCGAGTCCGTTGACGTTCCCCAGATCGACATTGCCGATCGCCGTCGGCCAGACATAAAGATAGTCCGGTCCCGGATTTTGCGTCGGCTGACAGGCGACGGCACGGGGGTCATCGATGACGATGTCGACGCTTTCGGTCCCGTCGTAATCGTAAAAGGTGCTGCACGCGATCTGCGGGTCGTAAATCTCGGTCTCGACGCCGTCGAGGTTTTGCACGACCTCGAAGTAGAGGTCAGGAAAATCCTCAGGGCACCAAAAGCAGATCTCGGCGTTGAAGGTGCCATCCGATTGGATCGGCACCTCTGTCAGCTCCTGCCAGCAAAATAGGTAGTCCGGGATCAGCTCGCACCAGAAGGGCCAGAGAAATCGGTTGTTGGCGACGATGTAGGGCTTCAGTCCTGCCGGACCGAGCGACGCAAGCGTATTTGCCAACTCCGACGGCGACGAGGCCACTTCCTTTTGGAACCGGCCGGTTGCGTTGCCGGCGATGCCTGGCGCGCCAGGATTGTGCGGCGCGACCTTGTCAATCAGGCGCGTCTTTAGCGTCTCGAGCTGGATCACCGTGAAGCTGTCCAATGTGCAGCCGAGATCGACCTGAAAGATCTGGACCGTGCCGGTGCAGATTGGCGCGTATTGCGGCGGCGTCCCTCCCGGGTTGAGCAGTTTGCGCACGGTGCCGTGGACGTTGATACAAACCGGAAACCAGCAGCGCCAGATCGGCGGAAAGATCCGGAACTCCAGTGCTTCGGGCGCGATCTGATGCAGCCAATCGCGGCTGAGGCTGCTCGCTTTGAGTAGTGTTCCCGTGAGATCGGCCGGCTGCACCTCACCCCTCATCACGTCCGGCCCGACGGTGACGCGATAATCGCGGCCGGGATCGATCGCAAAGGTAACCGACTCCCCACGTGCCGGCCGGGAGTCGACGAGACTTCCGTTATGGGTGAACAGGTAAACGCGTAGCTCCGGCGCGCTTTGACCGCTCTGCACGCCTTCGATCGAGAACCTGACCGTTAACTGCCTGCTGCCACCTCGCGACGCACGTTCTTCGCTTGGCATGTCCCCCCCTCGCCGCGCTATACCGATCGAATCATGGTAAACAACGGGGGAGGATCCGGCAAGCTAGGCCCGCGCGATGCCGGAGGAAAACCGAGGCATCACCTCCTTGCACAACAGCTCCATCGCATTCAGCACTCTTTGGTGCGGAATCAGGCCGCCGCAGTTGAGCTCCGCGAGGATGCCGCTCAAGCCGATTTCCACCTGCAGGGATCGCAGCCTTTCGGCGATCGTCCCGGGGCTGCCGACCAGAGCATTGGTACGCAACGCGTCGTCGTAATCGACATTGCGCAGCTGCTCGACCCGCCGCATGCGCCGGGCGGCGGTTTCGGGGTCGACCAACCGCGCCGCTCCTTCCAGCAAATTCGCCTGCTCGTGGTAGAAATGCATGATGCTGTCCCGCGGCTCGGCGCGGGCGCGCTCGTCGGTTTCGGCGATAGAGGTCGGCGCCGAAACGAAGACCTGGCCTTTGCCGGGATGGCCGGCTGCCTTCCATGCCTCGTGATAACTGCGGATCTGCTCGGCGAGGGCAGCCCAGCTGGTGTGGCGCACCGAGGCGAAGATCGGCGCCCCGCGCCGGCCGATCGCGGGGAAGGTGTCGGGGGTGCTGGCGGCTATGCGGATCGGCGGCGTGGGCTTCTGATAGGGCTTGGGGACCACCGCGACGTTCTTGAAGCGGTGGAAGGCGCCGTCATACGAGAAACTCGGCTCGGTCCACGCCCGTTCGACGATGTCGAGGATTTCGCGAAAGCGGTCGCGGCTCTCGGCGTAAGACACGCCATACGCCTCATAGGTCTGCGCCACGCCGCTGCGGCCGACCCCGAAGATCAGCCTTCCGTGGCTCAGTTGATCGACCGTGGCGGCTTCCTCGGCCAGTCGCAATGGATGGCACAGCGGCAATACCTGGACGGCAATGCCTATCTTGATACGGCGCGTGCGCGCGGCGATCGCGCTTGCGATGCTGAGCGGAGCCGACAACAGCGAGCGGCGCGGCTCGAAATGGAGTTCGGCGAGCCACATTACATCGAGCCCGCAGCGTTCCGCGGCGTCGACCTGATCCATCGCCTCGTCGAA
>DASQCY010000471.1:0-2971 GCA_035634495.1 Allostellaceae bacterium | reverse complement strand
ATCACACCCTGCTGCCGGAAGCACTCGAAAGCTGGCCGGTTCCGCTGTTCGAGCGCGTGCTGCCGCGCCATTTGCAGATCATCTACAGGATCAATGAGTACCATCTGGCGGCGGCAAAGCGCGTGCATCCGATCAGTGAAGAGATGGCCGCGACGGTCTCGCTGATCGATGAAGAAGACGGGCGGCGGATCAGGATGGGCAACCTCGCCTTTGTCGGCTCGCACCACACTAACGGAGTGTCGGCGCTGCACACTGAGCTCTTGCGCAACACCCTGTTCGCCGACCTCGAGGCGGCTTATCCCAATCGCGTGGTCAATGTGACGAACGGCATCACCTTTCGGCGTTGGCTGCACCAGGCCAATCCGGGGCTGACGCAGCTACTCTGCGAGGTGGTGGGAGATCGTGTGCTCGACGATCCTGCCGCCGTCGCCGGCCTCGCCGGCCACTGTGCAGACCCAGCGCTGCAGGAACGGATCATGCGGGTGAAGCGCGCCAACAAGATCACCCTCGCACGGATCATCCGCGACCGGCTCGGGCTGGTGGTCGATACCACCGCGCTCTTCGACGTGCACATCAAGCGTATTCACGAATACAAGCGTCAATTGCTAAATCTGATCGAGACTATTGCGCTCTGGCAGGCGATGCGCACCGAGCCGGGGCGCGACTGGGTGCCGCGGGTCAAGATCTTCGCCGGCAAGGCGGCCGCGGGCTATGCTGTGGCTAAGCTGATCATCAAGCTGGCCAACGACATTGCCGCGGTGATCAACGCTGATACGCAGGTCAGGGATCTGCTGAAGGTCGTCTTTCTGCCGAACTACAATGTCAGCCTTGCCGAAGCCGTCATCCCGGCGGCCGATTTGTCGGAACAGATCTCGACGGCGGGGATGGAAGCCTCGGGTACCGGAAACATGAAGCTGGCACTCAATGGCGCTCTGACCATCGGCACACTCGACGGCGCCAATGTCGAGATTCTGGAGCGGGTCGGCTGTGAGAATATCTTCATTTTCGGTCTGCGCTCCGACGAGGTGGCCCAGAGCCGCCGCACTGGGCGGGACCCTAGAGCGGCCATTACAGCCTCACCGCCGCTCGCCCGCGCGCTCGATGCGATCGGTTCCGGCGTCTTTTCGCCCGACGATGCGCATCGCTTCGATGAGCTGACCCAAGCGCTGCAATATGCCGACGACTACATGGTGACGGCCGATTTTGTAAATTACTTTGACACGCAACGCCAGCTCGATGCGCTGTGGCACCAGAAAGATGCATGGGCCAAGGCCTGCATCATAAACATTGCCGGGATGGGCTGGTTCTCGTCCGACCGCGCCATTCGCACCTACGCCGAGAGGATCTGGCGGGCGCCACACTAGCGAAATGAGGCTTTAAAGCCCGTTGCGAACGAAAGCGACGACACCACGCGCGGATCTGGACCTTGTCGACATCGACGAGCCTCGCGCCGTAGCTCGGCATCCGCACGACGCGGCCCATTCACGCAAAAAGTCGAACGGAACGAGGCCGTGTTGCCGCTTCAACGTGACGTGCCCTTGTAAAGGATACGGTCGCGCCGTATGTTGGTAGCACTCTCTCACCGAGAGTGCTACTCCCTGCCTTCAGGGATACTCCTCGAATTTGCATCGCGTTTCTTGCGAAGGGCGATCACGTTCAAACTCGTAACTTAGGAAAGATTTCATGAAATTCAGACCGTTGCACGACCGCCTGCTGATCCGCCGGGTGGAGCAGGAGGCGAAGTCGACGGGCGGGATCATCATTCCCGACACCGCCCAGGAAAAGCCGATGGAAGGCGAAGTCATTGCAGTCGGGCCGGGTGCCCGTGGTGAAGACGGAAAGGTGCACCCGCTCGACGTCAAGACCGGCGACCGGGTGCTGTTCGGGAAGTGGTCGGGCACCGAGGTTCGCCTCGACGGCGAGGAGCTGATGATCATGAAGGAATCTGACGTCATGGGCATCGTCGACAGCGCCGCCGCCGCTGCGAAGACAAAATGAGAAGGAACTAATCATGGCTGCTAAAGACATTCGGCACGGCACCGATGCGCGCGAGCGCATGCTGCACGGCATCGACACACTTACCGACGCGGTCAGGGTAACCTTGGGCCCCAAGGGCCGCAATGTGGTCCTCGACAAGAGCTATGGAGCGCCGAGGATCACCAAGGACGGAGTCACCGTCGCCAAGGAGATCGAGCTTTCCGACAAGTTCGAGAATATGGGCGCACAGATGATTCGCGAGGTCGCCAGCAAGACGAGCACGGTCGCTGGCGACGGCACGACGACGGCGACCATTCTCGCCCACGCCATATTGCGCGAAGGCGTCAAGGCGGTGGCCGCGGGAATGAACCCGATGGATCTCAAGCGCGGCGTCGACATGGCGGTCGATGCCGTCGTCAAGGACATTCAGAAGCGCTCGAAGAAGGTCTCGACCAACGACGAGATCGCGCAGGTCGGCACCATTTCGGCCAATGGCGACGCCGAGATCGGCCGGATGCTCGCCGAGGCCATGAAGAAGGTTGGCAACGAGGGTGTCATCACCGTCGAGGAGGCGAAGTCGCTCGCAACCGAGCTCGATGTCGTCGAGGGGATGCAGTTCGACCGCGGCTATTTGAGCCCGTATTTCGTCACCAATGCGGAGAAGATGCTGGCCGAGCTCGAGGACGCCTATATCCTGCTGCACGAGAAGAAGCTCTCCAGCCTGCAGACCTTGCTCCCCATTCTCGAAGCCGTCGTGCAGAGCGCGCGGCCCTTGGTGATCGTCGCCGAGGACATCGAGGGTGAGGCGCTGGCGACGCTCGTCGTCAACAAATTGCGCGGCGGCCTCAAGGTGGCGGCGGTGAAGGCGCCGGGCTTTGGCGATCGCCGCAAGGCCATGCTCGAGGACATCGCGACCCTGACCGGAGGTCAGGTGATTTCGGAGGACCTCGGCATCAAGCTAGAGAACGTCACGCTCGACATGCTCGGTAGCGCC
>DASQCY010000470.1:0-4183 GCA_035634495.1 Allostellaceae bacterium | reverse complement strand
TGCTCGGCGCGGCCGGCGCGGCCGCCGACCTGGTGCAAGAGCTGATAGGTTCTCTCGGCGGCGCGCAAATCGCCCCCCGTCAGCCCGAGATCGGCATCGACGACGCCGACCAGGGTCAGCATCGGGAAGTGATGGCCTTTGGCGACGATTTGGGTCCCGATCAGCAAATCGTAGCGCCGCTCGGTCATCGCCTGGGCGAGCTCGGCCGCGGCGCGAGGGCCAGGCAACAGATCGCTGACCATCAGCGCCGCGCGGACCGCCGGAAAACGCGCCGTCACTTCCTCCAGCAAGCGTTCGACACCCGGACCGCACGGCACCAGCGCGCCGGCGGCGAGGCATTCCGGGCAACAGGCGGGGACCGCCTCGGCGTGGCCGCAATGGTGGCACAGAAGGCGCCCGGTAAAGCGATGCTCGACCAGCCAGGCCGTGCAGCTCGGGCATTGAAAGCGATGACCGCAGGCGCGGCACAGGGTCAAGGGTGCATAGCCCCGCCGGTTCAGAAAGAGCAGAGCCTGCTCCCGGGCCTCGAAGGTCGCAGCGAGCTCGGCGACGAGCGGCGGCGCCAGAAACCGCCCGGCCTCGATCCGCTCGCGGCGCATATCGACGAGCCGCACCAGGGGAAGCTCGGCCGCCGCATGGCGGCGCAGGAGCGTCACCCGCCCGTAGCGGCCGCGCGCGACGTTGACGACGGTCTCGAGCGACGGGGTCGCCGAAACCAGCACGATCGGGATTTCCTCAAGCGAGGCGCGCAATACCGCCATGTCGCGCGCCTGATAGATCACCCCGTCTTCCTGCTTGTAGGAGGGATCGTGCTCCTCGTCGACAATGATCAACCCGAGCTCGGGAAACGGCAGGAACAGAGCCGAACGGGCGCCGACGACGACACGCGCCCGACCGGTAATGACGGCCCGCCAAGTATCGCGGCGCTCCGCCCCGCCGATGTCGGAATGCCATTGCGCGGGCAGCGCGCCGAAGCGCTCGCGGAAACGCTCGAGCCACTGCGCCCCGAGGGCGATCTCGGGCAGCAGGACCAATACCTGCCGTCCAGCCGCGAGTGCGGCGGCGAGTGCCGCGAAATAGGTCTCGGTTTTGCCGGAGCCGGTAACCCCGTCGAGCACGGTCACCTTGAACCCTCCGGCCGTGACATTGTCGACGAGCCGGCGCGCGGCGATCGACTGGTCGGGGGAGAGCGGGGGACCCGACAAGCGCCAATCGGGCGGCGAGAGAGCGGGCGGCTCGACTGGTGCCAGGCGCTCCTCGACGAGGCCGCGAGCGACAAGCTCGCGGACGACGCCCGGTCCGCAATTGGCTGCTCGGGCGAGATCGGCCGCGCCGAGCGGCGGCCCGTCGCGCAACGCTTCGAGTACCCGTTGTCGCGCCTGGGTCAGGCGTTTTGCCGATGCCGTGCTGGACAGCGCCGCGAGCCCGGCAGCCGATGCGGCACACACCCGCCGCGGGCGTGGCGGCTGCAATGCGTCCTCCACGCTCATCGTCATCCGCAATACCGAGCCTGTTGGCGCCATCGTGTAGGCGGCGACGCGCTCGACAAAGCGGCGCAGCTCGGGCCGCAGCCGCGGGATGGGCAGCGCCTCGACGACCGGCTTCAGCCGCTCGACCGGAAGCTCGCCATCGGCCCCACTCCACACCACACCCACCAGGCTACGCACGCCGAGCGGCACGCGAACAAAGCTGCCGGGCTCGGGTGGCGCCCCTTCGTCAGGAGCCAGGTAGTCGAGGGCAGCTGGCAGCGGCAACGGCAACAAGACGCGGACATGGTGGTCGGCGGCAAGCTCTCTGCCGGGTCGACCCGCCGCGTCGGAGCCGCAAACAATCGTGGGATCGGCGGAACTGGCGTGATCGTCGGGCATCGGCTAAACTCGCTCGGGAGCCAGCGCCCCGCAAGCACCCTTCCGCAAACCCGAGCGCTGCTTCAAGATGGTCTCGAATGGTCAGCCTGTGATCGCGTACGGCCCCGCCCTCCCGTCCCTCTCCCTTCCGAGCTTCGGCGCGGCGGGCCGGAATTAGACGTGGCTGACCGGCCGCAGGACCAGCCGAAGCCGACCCGCGCCGGAGGCCCGTTGCCGCCGCAGCCGAGCGAGATCGGGGCGCGCGATGTCATTGCCTATCTGCGCCAACATCCGGATTTTCTTGACCGGCATCCCGAAGCTCTACAGCTGGTGGGACCGCCGGCCCGCAAGACCGGCGATGGCGTGCTCGATTTTCAGCACTTTCTGCTCGATCGTCTGCGTCGTGACGTGGCCCGCCTGCAGGACGAACAGAAGAGCCTGATCTCGACGAGCCGCGGCAACCTCGCAAGCCAGTGCCGCGTCCACAAGGCGGTCGTGGCGATGCTGCGGGCCGCGAGCTTCGAGCACCTCCTGCAAATCGTGACGACCGATCTCGCCGTGTTGATCGATGTCGATGTCGTAACGCTCGGTGTTGAGAGCACCACAGCGCGGATGACCCGTCTACCGGTGCATGGCATCCATCTGCTGCGGTCGGGGACCGTCGATGCTCTGCTCGGGCCCAGCCGTGACGCGCTGCTGTCGAACTCGATCCAGGCCGATCCGGCCCTGTTCGGCTCCGCGGCGGGCCTGGTTCGCTCGCAGGCGTTGTTGCGGCTCTCGATCAGCCGCTCGGGCCCGATCGGGCTGTTGTGCGTGGGCACCCGGAAGTCGGACACGTTTTATCCCGGCCTCGGGACCGAGCTGTTGACCTTCCTCGCCCGCGCCCTCGAGATTACCATAGCCCAGTGGCTCGAACGCGGCCGGTAACCCTGGAGAAGGCTGATTTTCCGAGATCACCCGAGCCGATGCCGCTGGCGCGTTTCGCGGCAGCCGACGATTTGCGCGCAGCGATCGGGCTGTGGGTCGCGTGGCTGGCCGGCGAGCGTCGTGCCTCGCCCCACACCGTCGCCGCCTATGGGCGCGACCTCGCCTTCTTCCTCGACTTCCTGACCGAGCATCTGGGAGAGCTGCCGAGCCTTGGCGCTCTCGATGGACTGAGTCCCGCCGATTTCCGCGCCTATCTCGCCCGTCGCGTCCAACGTCATGCCAAACGAGGCTCGCTGGCACGAGGGCTCTCGGTGCTGCGCGGCTTTGTCCGCTTTCTGCATCGGCGCGGGCTTGCCTCGACGAGCGCGCTTGCCGCCCTGCGCTCACCGCGGCTGCGGGCGAGCGTGCCAAAGCCGCTGACGGTCGACGATGCTACGGCCGCCGTCGACGTCGTCGGCGACTTTGCAACGGGCTGGCAGGGCAAGCGCGACGTTGCGATCCTGACCTTGCTGTATGGCTGCGGTCTGCGCCTGTCCGAGGCACTCGGCCTCAGCCGCGGCGAGGCGCCGTTGAGCGAGATGCTGGTGGTCACCGGCAAGGGCCGTAAGCAGCGCCTCCTGCCGGTCCTGCCGGCGGTGCGCGCGGCGGTCGCCGATTATCTCGCCGCCTGCCCCCACGCGCTGGCGAGGGACGGACCGCTCTTCGTCGGCGCCCGCGGTGGACCGCTCAACCCGCGCATCGTACAGCGCCAGATGGAAGCGGTACGCGGGCACCTCGGTCTTCCGGAATCGGCGACCCCGCATGCCTTGCGGCACAGCTTTGCGACCCACCTCCTCGGCGCCGGTGGCGATCTGCGGGCGATCCAGGAGCTGTTGGGGCACGCCAGCCTGTCGACGACTCAGCGCTACACCTCGGTCGAGACGGAGCGCCTCCTTGCCATCTACGACGCCGCACACCCCCGCGCGCGGCTCGCCCGCGACGACCAGACCGGATAGAGTGCGGGCATGGCCTGAAGGGAGGCGGATATGACCTTGAAGCGCATGGTGCTGCAGATCGGTATGGGAACAGACATCCGCGGGGCGGATTACACCAAGGCCGCGGTGCGCGCCCTGCGCGACGCGCTTTGGCACAACGGGCTCAGCGTCGCTGATGCCGTCGGCTTGCCGGTTGATGCGATGCAAGTGGACGTCACCATCGGCATTCCGCGTCCCGACCGGGTCGACGAGCAGGCGGTTCTGGCGGTCCTGCCGCACGGGACCGGGACGGTACGGGTTGTCGAAGGCGGGCTCGAAATCCCTAACGATACGGGTACCAACAAGACGGTTATTGCCAATGCCGCCGCGGTCGTGCGGCTCGATATTCCGTGAGGGTGGCGGGAATGAAGGCAAAGCGAGTCATCCTGGAGATGG
>DASQCY010000469.1:0-5175 GCA_035634495.1 Allostellaceae bacterium | reverse complement strand
GACGGAAATCGGTGGCAAGCTGGAGGGGCTGAGCGTTGTTGTCGTTCGCCAAGCGGGCGAAAGCGGACAACTTTACGGCTCGGTCTCCGCTCGAGACATCGCCGAGGCGGTCAGCGAAGCAGGTTTCACCATCGAGAAGCGTCAGGTCGTTCTGGAGAGGCCAATCAAGACCTTGGGGCTTCATTCCGTGAGGATCGTGTTGCATCCGGAAGTGTCGGTGGCGATCACAGCCAACGTCGCCCAGTCCACCGAGGAGGCTGAAATGCAAGCCAAAGGAATCGACCCGCTTCGCCTGCGGGACGAAGAGGAGACCCAGGCTGAATTGATCGTCACCGAGAGCCCATCCGGCCGGCGGGAAGAGGGAGAGACCCGCGCCGGGTGAGGATCAACCGCTCACCCTCCTTCGTAGTCCGCCACGATGCTGTTGACGCGCCTGACCGAGCGACTAATCACCATCGGCCGTCTCCGCGTTGTCGATGCCCGCGGACGGTCTAACGTTTTCGAGGGTTCCCCCGGGGCGAGCGTTGCAATCAGGTTCCGCGACCCTGCGTTACACTGGAAACTTCTTGTCAGGCCACGTCTCTATCTGCCTGAGGCGTACGTCGACGGAGCGCTGACGATCGAGGAGGGCAGCCTCTACGATTTGATCGACCTTCTCGCGACCAATCTCGATAGCTTGCCCGAGGGATTTCTCGGGCGTCTCCTGAACGGCTCGGTCACCGCATTGCGTCGGTTGCGCCAATATAACCCGGTCTCGCGAGCCCGGCGGAATGCTGCCCACCATTATGACTTATCGGACAAGTTATACGAACTGTTCCTCGACCAGGACCGTCAATATTCCTGTGCCTACTTCTATGATCGCGGCGACGACCTCGACACCGCCCAGCTCCATAAGAAGCGACATATTGCGGCCAAGTTGCTGATCCGCCCCGGACAAAGGGTGCTCGACATCGGCTCGGGCTGGGGCGGTCTCGCGCTCTTCCTCGCGGCCGAATGCGGCGCCGACGTGACTGGTCTGACACTCTCGACCGAGCAACGCGCCGCGGCGGCGCGCCGCGCCGCGGCGGCGGGGCTTTCTGATCGCGTCAGATTCCACCTGCGTGATTACCGCGAGGAACTCGGGCGTTATGACCGAATCGTTTCGGTCGGCATGTTCGAACATGTCGGAATCAATCATTACAACGCGTTCTTCACCCGGCTAAAGTCGCTGCTCGCGCCGGATGGGGTCGCGTTGTTGCATTCAATCGGCCGCATGGACGGTCCGGGCTCGACCCACCCGTGGATCCGCAAATATATCTTTCCCGGGGGCTACTATCCGGCACTCTCGGAAGTGGTCCCGGTTGTCGAACGGTTAAGACTGTGGGTCACTGACATCGAGATCCTGCGCCTGCATTATGCCGAGACGCTGAAATCCTGGCGGCATCGCTTCGAGCGGAATCGCGACCGTCTGCGCGCGATCTATGACGAGCGCTTCTGCCGGATGTGGGAGATGTACCTGGTTGGCTCGGAGGTCGCCTTTCGGCGAGGCTGGTGCATGGTCTTCCAGATGCAGCTCGCCAAAGCGTTGGGTTCGGTACCAATAACTCGGGACTATATGCTGGACTGGGAGCGCGAGCGCAACGCCGCTTCCGATCGGGCCGCCTGACTTCATCCCCGCCATCCACAAGGTGTGAGTCTTTTCCCCGTCGGGTCGCCGCCGGACAGGTGCTATTTTACGGCGGCATGGAAACGATCACGGCTTCTCGCGTCACGTCGCTGCGCGAGCCCAACCCTGAACCCATCCGCATTCCGCCCTACAACACCGACGCCGAGCAGGCACTTCTGGGCGCGATCCTAATCAATAACACGGCTTACTTTCGGGTCTCCGAATTCCTGCAGGTCGAGCATTTCGGTAATGCCGTCCATGGTCGGATTTTTTCCGCCATCGCCAAGGTGATTGAAAGCGGTCAAAGGGCCGATCCGGTTACGCTCAAAGGTCTTTTCGACCAAGATACCGCGTTGACGACGATTGGTGGATCTCAGTACTTGGCACGGCTTGCTACTACCGCAGTCACGATAATCAACGCTGAAGACTACGGCCGAATTATCTATGATCTCTACCAACGGCGGGAGCTGATCACACTTGGCGAGGATGTGGTCAATGACGCCTTCCGCCAAGACCTCGACGATCCGGCCCGCGAGCAAATCGAGCGTGCGGAAAAGAGGCTCTTCGATCTCGCCACCGTGGGGCAGTTGGAGGGCGGGTTTCGCGCCTTTGGGGCCGCGCTGACAAACGCCATCGGCAACGCCGAAGCAGCTTTCAAGCGCAGTGGCAAGACCGTCGGCGTGGCAACCGGATTTTTCGATCTCGATCAAAAGCTCGGGGGGCTGCACCCGTCAGACCTCGTGATCCTCGCGGGAAGAACGGCGATGGGAAAGACGGCACTCGCTACCAACATCGCGTTCAACGCAGCCAGAGCCTACAAACCCACGCGCGCCCCCGACGGCCGCACTATCGCTGAGGATGGAGCGATAGTCGGTTTTTTTTCGCTCGAGATGTCGGCGGAACAGCTCGCCACCCGGATACTCGCGGAGGAGACGGGTGTCTCTTCGGACCGCATTCGACGCGGCGATATCAGCCATGGAGATTTCGACAAATTTGTCCGAGCCAGCCAACTGTTAGCGGGGATGCGGCTGTTCATCGACGACACCCCGGCACTGACGATCTCTGCCTTGCGCACCCGCTCCAGACGGCTGATGCGCCAGCAAGGTCTCGGTCTGATAGTCGTCGACTATCTGCAGCTTCTGCGGCCTTCCAGCCAAGTCCGCGCTAACGAAAACCGAGTTCAGGAGGTGTCGGACATCACGCGAGGATTAAAGGCGCTCGCGAAGGAACTCAATGTCCCCGTGCTGGCGTTGTCTCAGCTGTCGCGTGCCGTCGAACTGCGCGACGACAAGCGACCGATGCTCGCCGACTTGCGCGAATCAGGCTCGATCGAGCAGGACGCCGATGTCGTCATGTTTATCTTCCGTGAGGAATATTACAAGTCGCGCGAGCCGACCCGCGGATCCGACGAATCCGATGAGAAGTTCAACAAGCGTTATGAGGACTGGCAAGAGGAGTTCCGCAAAGTTCACGGCATGGGCGAGATCATCATAGCGAAGCAGCGGCATGGCCCGATCGCCACGGTCAAGCTGCGTTTCGACGCGCAGACGACAAAGTTCGAGGACTTTGCCGAACCCGACCGCATGCCGGAGATGCGCTAATCCGCGAGCAGCGCCCGGTCATGGCCAGCGATCCTTCCAACCGTGCGGGTGTCATCCTCGAGATCGATCTCGTGGGCATCGTTGCGAATTGGCGGGCGCTAGCTGCGCGGGTCGAACCGGCGGGTTGCGCGGCGGTCGTCAAGGCGGATGCGTACGGCCTGGGTGCGCCGCAAGTGTCCACCGTTCTTGCCGCTGCGGGATGCCGGCTCTTTTTTGTCGCCACGCTCGACGAGGGAGTCGCACTGCGCAGTACGCTTCCAGCGTCGTGCGAGATAGCGGTTCTGAACGGACCCTTGCCTGGGTCGGCAGAGGAGTTCGTCCTCCATCAGCTCGTTCCTGTCCTCAACGAACCCGGCCAGATCGCCAACTGGGCAAAGATCGCGCGGCAGCACGCTGGGCTGCCGGCGATGCTGCATGTCGATACCGGGATGGCGCGCCTCGGCCTGGCCATTCGGGAGTTTGAAAAGCTCGCCGATGGGCTGTCGCAACAAACAGCAATCCGGTGGCGCGCGCTTATCAGCCACCTCGCCTGCGCTGACCAACCTGAGCATCCGTTGAATGATCACCAACGTGTACGCTTCGCTTCTGTGCGCCGGCACTTCGCCGGCTTGCCTGCGAGCCTGGCCGCGTCGTCCGGGATTTTCCTCGGCCAGAGGTATCACTTGGACCTCGTTCGTCCAGGTGCCGCCCTTTATGGTATCAACCCGCTGCCCGGCACTCCCAACCCGATGCGTCAGGTCGTTCGGCTAAAGGGAAGAATCCTGCAAATTCGCGAGGTTGACCGGGGTGAGTCGGTTGGCTACGGTGCCGCGCACATCATGGACCATCCGGGCCGCCTCGCAACCGTCGCGGTCGGCTATGCGGACGGTTGGCTCCGCTCGCTAAGCAATCGCGGCTCGGGCTGCCTCGGGGGCAAACGGCTTCCCCTTCTCGGTCGAGTTTCAATGGATCTCGTCGTTTTTGACGTCTCTGCCGCCGACCCTTCGCTTGCGCGGCCGGGCGGCTTCATCGAGCTATTGGACGACGAGTACGGCGTCGACGCGGCAGCGGCCGATGCCGGCACGATCGGCTATGAGATCCTGACCGCCCTTAGCCGGCGTTGCCATAGAGTATATCGCGGCGCGCCGAACTAATGCTGACGTTTCTCGCCACGATCGGCGCAGTTTTCCTTGGCTTTCTCGCCGCGACCGGGCGGCTAGTGGTGTTCGCCGCTCTGACCCTGGCAACAGCCTTTTCGCCGCCAGTCTATCCGCGAGTGATTCTACGTGAAATGATCAATATCGGATATTTCTCACTGCCGGTCGTCGGACTGACGGCGATCTTTACTGGGATGGTGCTGGCACTCCAATCCTACACGGGTTTTAGTCGATTCGCCGCGGAGGGCGCGGTCGCGACAGTCGTCGTGCTGTCGGTAACGCGGGAGCTTGGGCCTGTCATCACCGGGCTGATGGTCGCCGGTCGAGTCGGAGCGGCGATGGCGGCAGAGATTGGAACGATGCGGGTTACCGATCAAATCGATGCGCTGGCGACGTTGTCCACCGACCCTTTACGCTATCTCGTGCTGCCACGCCTCCTCGCTGGGCTGATCACCTTGCCGATGCTGGTTCTCGCCGCCGACATCATCGGCGTCTTTGGCGGATATCTGGTCGGTGTGTACAAGCTCGGCTTCAATCCGGAGGCCTATCTAAATCGAACTCAGCAATACCTCGAGACAAACGATGTTGTTTCGGGTCTGGTGAAGGCGGCGGTATTCGGCTTCATCGTGGCGCTGATGGGCTGCTATCATGGCTACTACTCGCGCGGCGGGGCGCAGGGGGTCGGCCAAGCGACGACCTACGCGGTCGTGTCGGCCTCGGTCTTAATTCTCGTCTTCAACTACGTGATCACCGCAGCCTTCTTCGGTCGATGACAAGCGGTTTGCCGTGACCC
>DASQCY010000468.1:0-1864 GCA_035634495.1 Allostellaceae bacterium | reverse complement strand
GGTCGGTGCGTCCGAGCGCTTCAGCTGAGGCGTCGCGGCCGAAGGCGTGGACCCGCAAATACATCGGGGTCGAACGCACCGCGGCCAGGGTTCCGCTGATGCCGGAGGAGAATTCGAGCAGCACGGAAAGGCTGTCGAGCGGATCGGGCGGCGCTTTGTGCGACAGCAGCAGGGCCTGGACCCGCCGGACCGGCCCTGCCATCGCGACCATCGCGTCGAGAACGTGGATGCCGGTCCCGGTCATACCTCCGGCCGGTGATTCCTCCGTGGAATAGCGCCATCCCGTAAAGGTGCGGGCGACCTCGTTGCTGAAATGGGCCTCGAGGTGGAGGATTCTGCCGAGGTCGCCGCCCTTGACTAGGCGCAGAAGCTCGCGAAGCGACGGAAAGAACCGCTTGTCGGTGCCGGTCCCCAGCACCACCCCGGCGTCGCGGCAGGCGTCGATCACACGCGCCGCATCCGCCTTTTTCAGGGTCAGCGGCTTCTCGCAGAAGACCGCTTTACCGGCCGCGGCGACGGCGATGATCTGCCGACAATGCAGCGAGTGCGGCGTCGCCAGCACAACCGCGTCGACGGTGCGATCGGCGAGCACCGGTTCGAACTCGCCGACCAGCGCGAGGCGGTGTCGGCCCGCAAAGTCCCGGAGCTTATCGGGGTTGCGGCTGACCGCACAGGTGAACCGGAGCCTATCGCTCCGGCCCTGAACCGCCTCGACGAGAGTTTGGCCCCACCGGCCGAGACCGACGATCGCCGCGTCGATCATCGGCCGGCGAGCTGGCGTCAAACTGGGCTATGTCAGTTTCAGCGGGCAGGCGCGCCGAGATTCTTGTGGAAGAAGGCAAAGACCTTGTGCCAGCCGTCGACCGCCTGCTCGGGGCGATAATTCGGGCGATAGTGGGCAAAGAACGCGTGGCCGGCCCCGTCGTAGCGGTGGAATTCGTAGTTCTTGCCCAGCCGCTTCAGCTCCGCTTCGTTGCGGTTGACCTGATCCGCCGTCGGGTTCGGGTCCTCGTTGCCAAAGAGGCCGAGGAGCGGGCAATTGATCCCCGCCGTCAGGTCGTGGGGCGCCACCGGTTGCGCCTTGGTCAGCCTCGATTTGTCGTCGACGACGACATTGCCGCCCCAGCAATCTACGGCACCCTGAATCAGATGGGAGAGCTTGCAGGCGGCGAGATAAGCTTGCCTGCCGCCGGAGCAGAAGCCGATAACACCAACCTTCTGGCTGGCGTGGGGCTGCGAACGCAGGAAATCGATCGCGCCGGTCACGTCGCCGAGCATCTGCTCGTCCGGAATGCCGCCGCTCTCCCGGATTTTGGCGACCACGGCCTCGTCCGCACCGTCGCCGACCCGGAAATAGAGGCTGGGTGCTATCGCAGCATAGCCGTGATGGGCAAATTTGCGGGCAACCTCGCAGGTCCATTCATCCCAACCCGGCATGTGATGGATCACGACGACGCCGGGATGCGGCCCCGCATTGGTCGGGTGCGCGTAATACGCGTCGCCGCGGTCGCCGCCGTGCCCGCGATAGGTCGCCATTCCCGCCTGTATGTTACGAAACGCCATGCTGGACCTCCCTCAAGAAACCGGCGGCTCTCTTGGCACCGAAGCCCGGCAAAAGCAAGCCGCATCTCCTCCCGCCCAGGCCTCCCCGATCCGGCACGCGCCGGCCCCGAAATACAACGAAAATCGTGCTTTTCGCCACAAAACGGCCACGGCGGCCGGGTACAATCGCTTGTTATTTCAGGTGGTTACACACCAAATTCGTTGCTCGTGGGATCAACGAAATTTTCGGCGGGATCAACGAATTCGGGACACCCTAACAACCGAATAACAGCGGAATTTCGGCGACGTGGAAAAACGGCTT
>DASQCY010000467.1:0-2558 GCA_035634495.1 Allostellaceae bacterium | reverse complement strand
AAAAAAGAATATTCTGCTGAAGCGTTTCCCGCCGCGCCCGCTCGACGGGCTCGGACCGGGCTTGATGTGGGAACCGCCCGAGGAGCACGCGCGCACGATGGAGAGGTGGCGTCGTTGTCGTGAGCGTTAGAGCGTATTTCGCTCGGATTGAATCGGGAGGATTCCCAAGGGTTTGTCGACGAGCGAGTCTAGCGGCATTGATTCGATTCTGAGGGGGCGATCGATGCCGAGGCCGTATTCCAACGACTTGCGTGCACGAGTGATCGAAGCGATCGAGGCCGGTGCTTCGCGTCGTGAGGTGGCCGAACGATACGAACTCAGCGCCAGTGTGGTGGTGCTTTGGGCCCAGCGCTTTGAGCAAACCGGAAGCGTTGCGGCAAAGCCAAGTGGCGGCAGCACCTCACCGTTGGAGGAACACGCAGACTTTCTGCTGACTCTGATTGTCAAGCAGCCGGATTTGACGCTGGACGAGATCGTTGCGGCGATGGCCAAACGAGGGATCTCGGGCAGCCGCAGCGCGGTTTGGCGGTTCTTCGAGCGACGCCGCATCAGCTTCAAAAAAAACTCTGTACGCAGCAGAGCAGCAGCGCGCGGAAGTGGCCCGCGCGCGCCGGCGTTGGATGCGAGAGCAAGGCATGTTTGACCCGGCCCGACTGGTCTTTATCGACGAGACTTGCACGACCACCAGCATGGTGCGGCTGCGGGGTCGCTGCCTGCGTGGAGAGCGGCTGATCGGCTACGCGCGGCACGGACAGTGGAAAACAATCACGTTCGTGGCCGGGCTGCGGTATCGCGCGATGGTCGCCCCCTTCGTGTTCGAAGGGGCCATCAATGGACCGATGTTTCTCGCTTACGTAAAGCAATGTCTCGTTCCCACACTCAAGCGCAGCGATATCGTGATCATGGACAATCTTCCGGTACACAAAGATCGCCGGTGTCGCGGAGGCGATCGAAGCGGCGGGCGCGATGCTGCTTTATCTTCCGCCGTACTCGCCAGACCTCAATCCGATCGAGCCGGCCTTCAGCAAAGTGAAGGCCCATGTGCGCAAAGCGGCGGAACATACGATTCCGCGCCTCTTGCGAAGGATCGGTCGCATTGTCACCGGTTTCAGCGCACAAGAATGCAGGAACTTCTTTCGGCGCGCGGGCTATGTCCGAACGTGATCGGAAATCCGCTCTAGAATTGGTCAGCGTGACTGAATGGACGATTTGAAAAATAGCACCGCCGCCGCGCCCCGCGCCCGGGCGCGTGAGAATTTTTTGCCCCCCGCGTCCCGACTACCGCACCGACGAGACCGACGACGGGCTCTCTGGGAGAGATGCAGCGAGCGCGTGACCTGATGGAGCGACTACTGCGGGTCGCATCACCCCTCGGCCTCTATGCCGAGGAGTTCGACCCTGAGACACGGAGGCACCTAGGGAATTTCCCGCAGGCGTTCTCCCACCGTGCGCTTATCGAGGCCGCGCCGCGCATGATCGTCCCCACGCTCGCGCATTTCTCACCATCTTTGTGCCCGACATGATCATCATCAGGACGGGCGCCGGCGGGGGCACTCTGCAACAAGGACTCTTGCATCTTTGTGAAGCCCGTGTTGACCGCGACGGCCCACGCGCTCAGCATCGGCGACCCTGCTCGCGCGGCCAGCCCGACGGGAGGCGAGCGATGATCGCGCCATCCGGCGAACAGATCGAGATCGCGGTCGAAGATCAGCAAGCTGTGGTCGTCGAGGTTGGTGGTGGACTCCGCTCATACTCCGCTGGCGGCCGGGAGCTTGTCGACGGGTACGGAGCCGACGAGATGAGCTCCTCGGGCCGGGGTCAGGTGCTGATCCCGTGGCCGAACCGGCTACAAGATGGCTGCTACGAGTTCGACGGGCGGCGCCACCAGCTCCCATTGAACGAGCCGGAGCACCACAATGCAATCCACGGCCTCGTCCGCTGGGCCGCCTGGACCACCGCCGAGCGCGAACCCCACCGGGCCGTGATGGAACACGTCCTAAATCCACAACCGGGCTATCCCTTCTCGCTCAGGATTAGCATCGAATATGCGCTGACGGACAGCGGTCTCCGGGTGCGCACAACGGCCAGGAACCTCGGCACGGACCCGTGTCCCTACGGAAGCGGCGCTCATCCGTACCTTACGCTTGGGACCGCAACTATCGATCGTTTGATTTTGCGCGTACCCGGGCGAACCGTCCTGCGGTCCGACGAGCGCGGCCTTCCGATCGGCACGGACGCCGTGGAGCACACGGAATACAATTTTCAGAAGCCGAGACGTATCGGCTCGACAAGGCTCGACCATGCGTTCACTGACCTCGAGCGGGACGAGGACGGCCTCGCTCGTGTGGAGCTCCGAGATCTGCACCACGGAACTGAAGTCTCGCTCTGGGTCGACGAGAGCTACCCTTACTTGATGGTCTTTAGCGGCGACCCGCTTCCCGACGTCCGCCGTCGCAGTCTTGCAGTCGAGCCTATGACCTGCCCGCCCAACGCATTTCGAACCGGGGAGGCTCTGATCAGGCTGAAGCCAGGCTCCTCGTTCACGGGCACATGGGGCA
>DASQCY010000466.1:0-1884 GCA_035634495.1 Allostellaceae bacterium | reverse complement strand
AGGATGACGAGTTCGCGCGACTTGGCGATCGCCGCGATGGCGACATCAGCAAACCCCGGATGCCGCCCCTCAGCCCGAGCCGCGTCGCTCAGGGCGCCGGCTATCCGCGCTGCGGGTAGATCGAATGGCAGAACGCGGTCGGCGTAAAAGCTCAGCATGCGTTCGAACCACGCGCGTAATTCGTCTGCCTTGCGGCCGGAGCCGGTTCGGCGCGCCTTGGCGATGCCCGCTTCGATCTCTGCAGCCGTGACCGCCGAGAGGAACAACTCTTCAGTGCGTTCCTCAAACCAGGTGATGAATTTGGGCGCGACGGCCGGCT
This sequence comes from Allostellaceae bacterium, assembly GCA_035634495.1. Taxonomy (GTDB): domain Bacteria; phylum Pseudomonadota; class Alphaproteobacteria; order ATCC43930; family CGMCC-115725; genus AP-15. The sequence goes on along the minus strand of DASQCY010000466.1, from coordinate 1,565 downwards.
TGCCGGGAGCGAAGACGCTCAAGACGTTAGTATCAAGCAACCATCCCTTCACAGACCCGCCTCGCGGAGCGGCGAGGTGTCGCGCTCGATCTCGACGGCATGAGGAATTCCCATCAGTAGCGCAGCAAAACTCGGCCGCTCGGTCGGATATAGGCGCTTTGCCTCTTCCACCGGGACGACGACGGCGGCGGGCCTGCCATATTTGGTGATGGTCGTGGCTTCGCCTCGCTCCGCCGCCTCGACGACGGCCGAGAGAGAGGCCTTGGCCTCGCGCAGCTGAAGCGTTCTCATGAGGCTCCTCTATGTGACTACATGTAGTCACATAGTCTCGGCTCAACGTACTGCAAGTCTTTCAGCTCGCGATGTCGAGGCCGAGGTCGAGGATCGGCGCGCTGTGGGTGATCCAGCCGCACGAGAGCAGGTCGACGCCGGATGCGGCGACGGCCGGTGCGGTTTCGAGGGTAATCCGCCCGGAGGCTTCGGTGACGGCGCGGCCGTCGACCATCGCCACCGCCCGGCGCAACGTCTCTGGATTCATGTTGTCGAGGAGTACGGCGTCGACCCCGATTTCGAGCCCCTCGGCGAGCTGGTCGAGGGTGTCGACCTCGAGCTCGATTTTGACGAGATGCCCGGCATGCTGCCGCGCTCGTTCGAGCGCTTGGCGCACCCCGCCTGCGAGCGCAATATGGTTGTCCTTAATCAGCATCGCGTCGTCGAGCCCGAAGCGGTGGTTGGCGCCGCCGCCAAGGCGGACCGCGTGCTTTTCGAGTGCGCGCAAGCCCGGCGTGGTCTTGCGAGTGCAAACAATCTTGGCCTTGTACCCGGCGATCGCGTCGGCCAACTGCCGCGTCGCGGTGGCGATCCCGGACATTCGGCTCAGCAGGTTAAGCGCAGTGCGCTCGGCGCTCAGAACCCCGCACGCCCGGCCCCCAATGCAGGCGACGGTCTCGCCGCGCGCAATTCGGTCCCCATCGGCGCGCCGTTGCTCGATCCGCAACGCCGGGTCGAGCAATTCAAAGGCGAGAAGTGCTGCATCGAGCCCGGCCAGGATACCCGACTGGCGCGCCGCGATTACCGCCTCCACCATCGCCTCCGCCGGTACCACCGCATCGGTCGTGATATCACCTGCGCGGCCCAGATCCTCGAGCAATGCCGCCCGAACAATGGGCTCGATGAGCAACCGCATCGTCAAGCCGCTCCGCCTCTAGCACGGCCGAAAAGATCGCCCGGATTGAGGCCGACATGACTTTCAACCCCCTTGGCCGGGCTCGACCCGGCCATCCACGACTTTTTCCGCTCGCCGTTCTCTTTGGCGAAGAGGTGGGTGGCCGGAACAGGTCGGGGCACGGGGAACATATGTGGAGACACGACCAGAGCGAGCATGTTCAGCCCATCGCCAGCATGCGCCCGACCGTATGGCGCGCCTGGTCGGCAATCGCCGGGTCGACCGTGACCTCGTACGTCATGTCTTCTAGGCTGCGGCGGATCTTTGGCAGGGTGATCCGCTTCATGTGCGGGCAGAGATTGCAGGGCCGCACGAATTCGAGGTCGGGATATTGGAGCGC
>DASQCY010000465.1:0-9188 GCA_035634495.1 Allostellaceae bacterium | reverse complement strand
TGGTGAAATCGAGCACGCGAAGGCCGGACAAGGCGCCGTTCATCATCTATCTCCGCCGACTGAGCCGAACGAGCAGGGTCGGGACCGAGCCAGGAATGTCGAGCCGCGATCCAGTAGACTGAGTACCCACTTTGGAGCCTGTCTGGCAAACCCGGCGACCGCCGTCGATCGAGCGACGAGCCGTTTTTCGATGACGCCGAAATTCCGTTGTTATTCGGTTGTTGGGGTGTCCCGAATTCGTTGATCACCCTAAAAAATTCCATTGATCCGGCGAGTAACGAATTTGCGTTCAACCGATTGAAATAACTATCCTTTCGGCACCGACACCGGGCCGCTATTAGGTCGAAAACGCGATTTTCGTTGTATTTCGAGGCCGGTGGGCGACCGATCGCGGGCCGAGGGAGGATGCGGCTTGCAATTTATCCTCCTTGGTGCCAAGAGAGCCGCCGGCATCTCAAAGGAGGGTCCATCATGGCGTTTCGTAACATGCAGGGGGGAATGGCGACCTATCGCGGGCATGGCGGCGACCGCGGCGACGCGTATTACGCGCACCCGACCAATGCCGGGCCGCATCCCGGCGTCGTCGTGATCCATCATATGCCGGGTTGGGATGAATGGACCTGCGAGGTCGCCCGCAAATTTGCCCATCACGGGTATGCCGCGATCGCGCCGAGCCTCTATTTCCGGGTTGGTGACGGCGCGGACGAGGCCGTGGTCGCCAAAATCCGCGAGAGCGGCGGCATTCCGGACGAGCAGATGCTCGGCGACGTGACCGGCGCGGTCGATTTCCTGCGCTCGCAGCCGCATGCCAGCCAGAAGGTCGGCGTGATCGGCTTCTGCTCCGGCGGCAGGCAAGCTTATCTCGCCGCCTGCAAACTCTCCCATCTGATCCAGGGTGCCGTGGATTGCTGGGGCGGCAATGTCGTCGTCGACGACAAATCGAGGCTGACCAAGGCCCAACCGGTGGCACCCCACGATCTGACGGCGGGGATCAATTGCCCGCTCCTCGGCCTCTTCGGCAACGAGGACCCGAACCCCACGGCGGATCAGGTCAACCGCAACGAAGCGGAGCTGAAGCGGCTGGGCAAGAACTACGAATTCCACCGCTACGACGGGGCCGGCCACGCGTTCTTTGCTCACTATCGCCCGAATTATCGCCCCGAGCAGGCGGTCGACGGCTGGCACAAGGTCTTTGCTTTCTTCCACAAGAATCTCGGCGCGCCTGCCCGCTGAGCCTAACATCCCCCGGTTTGACGCCAACTTGGCCGGCCGATGATCGACGCGGCGATCGTCGGCCTCGGCCGATGGGGCCAAACCCTCGTCGAGGCGGTTCAGAGCCGGAGCGATAGGCTCCGTTTCACCCGCGCGGTCAGCCGCAACGCCGATAGGCTCCAGGACTTTGCGGGCCGGCACCGCCTCGCGCTGGTCGGTGAGCTCGAACCGGTGCTGGCCGATCGCACCATCGACGCGGTCGTGCTGGCGACGCCGCACTCATTGCACTGCGAACAAATCATTGCTGTCGCAAAAGCGAGAAAGGCGGTCTTTTGCGAGAAGCCGTTGACCCTGAAAAAGGTGGACGCGGCGCGCGCGATCGACGCCTGCCGCAAAGCCGGTGTGGTGCTGGGGGTCGGCACCGATAAACGCTTCTTTCCATCGCTGCGCGAGCTTACGCGGCTGGTGAAGGCCGGCGAGCTCGGCAGAATTGTCCACCTCGAGGCGCATTTCAGCAACGAGGTCGCCGGGACGTTTTCCGAATGGCGCTACTCGCCGGAGGAATCACCAGCCGGAGGGATGACCGGGACCGGCGTCCACATGCTCGACGCGCTTGTGGCTCTCGCGGGGCCGGTACAGCGGGTACAGGCGCTGCTGCTGTCGCACAAGCCGCCGCCCGATCCGCGCGACAGCCTCTCGGCTTTGCTCGAATTCACTAGCGGAGTTAGCGGAACCCTGGCGATGGTGCGCTCGACACCAGCTTACTTTCGCCTTCATGCCTTTGGCCGCAATGCCTCGGCGGAGGCGCTCGGACGGACCGATCTGGTCCTGAGGCGTAGCGGTGCGGAGCCGCAGCACTTGAGCTTTCCGCCGGTCGACTCGGTTCGCGCCAACCTCGAAGCCTTTGCCGACGCAGTGGCCGGTGTCTCACCCTATCCAATCTCGACAGGCGAGATGCTCGACACCGTCGCGGCCTTTGACGCCATCGCCGAGGCGGTACAATCCGAGGGGCGGATCAGGGAGGTCTGAACCCGCGTTCGGGCTTGGCGGGCGCGCCAGGATTGGCCACATTAGGCCCGGTATTGACCCGGGGAGCAGTGATGGCGAGCGAAACGGCCAAACCGGAAGCGGGTCGTGACTTCATCCGCGACATCATCGACGCCGACATCGCCGCGGGACGCAACACCGAGGTGGTCACGCGCTTTCCGCCCGAACCCAACGGCTACCTGCACATCGGGCACGCCAAGGCGATCTGGCTCAATTTCGGCGTGGCGCAGGAATATGGCGGCCGCTGTCACCTGCGCTTCGACGACACCAACCCGACCAAGGAAGAACAGGAATACATCGACGCGATCAAGCGCGACGTGCATTGGCTCGGTTTCGACTGGGGCCGGCACCTCTATTACGCCTCCGACTATTTCGACCGCCTCTACGATTGGGCCGAGCACCTGATCCGCGCCGGTAACGCGTATGTCGACGATCTTCCCGCCGAGGAGATGCGGGCGATGCGCGGCAGCTTGACCGAGCCCGGGCGTAACAGCCATTATCGCGACAGGACCGTCGCCGAGAACCTCGATCTCTTCCGCCGCATGCGGGCCGGCGAATTCCCGAATGGCGCTCGCGTCCTGCGCGCCAAGATCGACATGGCGGCCGGCAACATGAACCTGCGCGACCCCGTTCTCTATCGCATCCTGCATGCCGCTCACCCGCGCACCGGCACGACATGGTGCATCTATCCGACCTATGACTTCGCCCATGGCCAGTCGGACGCGATCGAAGGGGTCACTCACTCGCTATGCTCACTCGAGTTCGAAGATCACCGGCCGCTTTACGACTGGCTAATCGATAATCTGCCGGTGCCGTCGCGGCCACGGCAGTATGAGTTCGCGCGCCTCAAACTGGGCCATACGGTGCTGTCCAAGCGGGTGCTGACCCGACTCGTGCGGGACAGCCATGTCACGGGTTGGGATGATCCGCGGATGCCGACATTGGCAGCACTGAGGCGCCGCGGTGTGCCGCCAGCAGCGATCCTGGACTTTGTCCGTCGCGCCGGTGTCGCTCGGGCGAACAGCATCGTCGATGGTGCGATGTTCGAGCACTCGATCCGCGAGATGCTCAACAAGATTGCGCCCCGACGGATGGCGGTGTTGCGCCCGCTGAAGCTCCGCATCGAGAACTACCCCGCGGGTTCCGGCGAGGAGCTCTTCGCGGTCAACAACCCGGAGGATCCTGCGGCCGGTACGCGGCGCGTCCGGTTCGGGCGTGAGCTTTATATCGAGCGCGACGACTTCATGGAGTATCCGCCCAAAAAGTTCTATCGCTTATCCCCCGGACGCGAGGTTCGCCTCCGCTACGCCTACTTCGTCACTTGCCGCGAGGTGGTGAAGAACGCTGCGGGCGAGGTAGTGGAGCTGATCTGCACCTACGACCCAGCGACGCGTGGCGGCGACGCGCCCGACGGGCGCAGGGTCCAGGCTACCCTGCACTGGGTCGCCGTAGCGCACGCGGCATCAGCCGAGATCCGCCTCTATAACCCGCTCTTCAACCGTCCCGAACCGGATACCAGCGGTGATTTCATCGCCGAACTGAACCCGAGGTCACTCGAAACGCTGACCGAAAGCCGAGTCGAGCCCGCACTCGCCGCAGCGACACCGGAGGAGCCGGTGCAGTTCGAAAGGCAGGGCTACTTTTGCCTCGACCCGCTGAGCGCGGCGGACCGCCTCATATTCAACCGCACCGTCGGGTTGCGCGACAGCTGGACCAAGGCACGCGCGACCGGCAATTAAGGCGTTAAGAAAGTATAAGAGAAAGTCAATCATAGGCGGTATCTCGCTTGAACGAGGTGACGGCGGACGCGAAAACGCGGTCGACGGGATGCGGAGTATGCTGATGCGACCATGGATGATTGTCCTGTCGAGTGCGATCGGCGCTATTGTCGTCGCAGGCTCTATGGTCGGACCCGAGCTGCTGTTGGAGGCTCCGCGCTCCGATTTCGAGTCGATCTTGCTTCCGCATCTGTCCATGCTCGCTGTCGCAGCCCTCGCCGTTTACGCTCTGTGCGCGATGCTGCTGGCTAGCGGGACTTTGATCGGTGACGCCTTATCGGTCCGTCGCCGTCTCGGACGCATCGGCAGGTACCCAAGGCCCACTCAGAGCGACTGGACCGCGGCCTTCGGCTCGACAGAATTGCATCGTCTGGTACCTTCGCCAGTCGCCGAGCCTACTCGGCGGGCCGGAGCGAACGAGCCAATACTGTGGCAGCGCCCGTTCTCCGCCGTCGCGGCGAGAGGCGAGATTGCTCGCCTTCATTATCTTTGGCTGGCACGCACACATTTTTTCAGCGCGTTGATCGTGCTAACCGCGCTCGTCGGATTGGGATTAGTGCAAGATCGCGGGTCCGTCCCGTTCTTGTTGGGCGAAATTCCCGCGATCTCCGCCATTCTGATGCTCGTCGGATTGATGCTTCTCGCGATCCTTAGCCGAATCGCCCTCGACGTTTCGACCGAGCCTCTGATCGAAACGATCTCCCAGCTAGCGGCTGAACACCTCGAGATTGGGCTCCTTCGCCGTCTCGTAGAGGTAATCGAGGTGATTTGCACAGCCAGCGCGGTCAATGTCCGTGCGCCTGCATCGACGCTTCAATTACCTGAGCGGCTCGAAGCGCTGATCGAGGAAGGACAACGTGGTCTGCTCGATGCTGTCAGACATTTGTCGGTGACCACCGATGCTCTCGGAGCGAGGATAGGATCGTCGGTCGACGCTCTCAATGCCGCTATTAACACGGCGGCAGTCCAACTCCCGCCGACCGCGGATCACGGCAATCAGGCCTTTGGGTTTTCGGAGCTGCAGGGCACAATAGAGGAGTTAACGGCCGTTCTTAAGCGGTTGACGACAGTGCCGGACACCATGGAGGACACGTCTCTCGGTGCCGATCGAGCCGCTCGCCGCAAGGTTCAAGAGCCGCACCTGGCCCATCAGCTGCGCCAGCTTCTTCAGGAGATCGAAACGGGCCGCTAGCCCGAGCTCAACCGTGCTTCAACTCTAGGAGTAGCTTTTCCGCCTCGTCCTTGTCAGTGAACGAAACGCCGGAGCCGAGCAAGGTCTCGAGCATCGCCTGGGCGTCGGCCGGTCGGCCGACGCGCTGGAGCGCTACCGCGAGATGATATTGGATGTCCGGGTTGCGTGGTGCGGCGGAATTGGCGGCGGTGAGGTAGGTCATAGCTCTATCGGCTTCACCCTGGGCCAACAAGATCCACCCCATGGTGTCGTCGATCTGGGCAGCCGCTGGAGCAGCGGCGACAGCGCGCTCGGCCAATTCTCGAGCCTTTGGCAGATCTCCCTGTCGCTGGTAGAGCCAGGCGAGGTTATTCAGCGCGGTCGGATCGGCCGGGCTTTCGGCGACGAGGCGCGTATACTCGGCGATGGCCGGGTCGTATCTCCTATGCTCCAGATAGAACCCTGCCAAGATAGAACGGATGACGAAGTCCTTAGAATCGGCCTTTAATCGGGCAGTAAGCACCCCCTCGGCCTTCGCGAGATCATCAGCACGAGTATAGAGGTGGAAGAGCGCAAGCGTGAGGTTATCGTCCGAAGGTTGGGTCGCAGCGACCTGATCGGCGAGGGTGATGGCTTCGCGACTGCGCCCGGCATTCTCGTAGAGTTCCGCCGATACCACATCGTAGAGACTGTTGCCTGGGTCGTCGTTGGCGAATCTGCGCGCCTTTGCTAGGCCAGCTTCCAAACCACCGATTTCGGCTTCCACTCGGATCAAATCGCCTTTCAGAGAGGCATTTTGAGGGTTGCGATCGAGCGCGGCCTGCAACACAGTCCGCTCCTCTGGGAAGTTTTTTGCCGCGTTGAGCAAAGTGAGGTAGCGAGACAAGATAGGTTCGGCATTGGGCGCGAGTTCCTGCGCGCGCTTGTAGGTCGACAGTGCGCCGTCCTTGTCCCCGGCTGCGATCTGCACCCGCCCTTGTGCGTCGAGGACTTCGACATTTGCCGGGAACTGGGCGACAAGCTCGGCTGCCGCCGATGTCGCGTTCTTCCAATCCTGCTGCAACCCGTACATGTTAACGAGCAAAAGCCCGGCTGCTGGGTCATTCGGGGCGGCGGCGCGGGCGCGGGTGATATAGTCCGTAGCCTCCGGCCACTTCTTTTGCGCGACGGCGATCTCCGCGAGCCCGAGAAGGGCGGCGAGGTCGGTCGGACTCTGGGATAGGAGCTCGTCGTAGCCCTTCTTGGCGTCATCGGTCCGGCCGGTCGTCAGGTATAGCCGCGCCAAGGCCGCCCGCACGGTAAGACTCTTCGGATCGGCCGCCAACCTGCGGGTCAAAACGGCCTCCGCTTTGGTCATGTCGCCGGTCCCGGTGTAGAGGCGAGAAAGTGTGAGGGCTAAGCTATCGTCAGTCGGCCGTGCCGCGACCGCTGTTTCGAGCAGTGCAACGGCGTCCCGGGGCCGTCCTGCCTTTTCATAAAGCTCGGCCGACACCAGATCATAGACGTTGTTCTCCGGATCGTCCTTTGCAAAGGCGTGCGCTTTGGCGAGGGCTGCATCCAAACCATCGATGTCCGCTTCGATCCGGATCAGGTCACCCTTCAAAGGTGCGTTCAGCGGATCGCGGGCGATGGCTTCTTGCAACACGGTACGCGCCTCGCGAAACTCCTTCGCCGAGGTCAGCAAGGTGACATAACGGGACAGGATCGGGATTGACTTGGGTGCGATCTCATAGGCGCGTCTGTAGCTCGAGATTGCGCCTTTGGTATCATTGCTGCCCAAGAAGGCGGTAGCTTGCGCAATTTCGACATTAACGTCGCGGGGATATTGGGCAACTAGCTCGCCTGCGACTGTCCTGGCACTGTTCCAATCCTGCCGCATCTCATAGACGTTGACGAGCTTGATCCCGGCTGCCGGATCATTTGGGGCGGCAGTCCGCGCGCGGTTGATGTAATCGATCGCCTCGGACCATTTTTTTTCTGTTACCGCGATGTCCGCCGACCCGAGAAGGGCAGCACCGTCGTCAGGCTTCTTCGACAGAAGGTCGGCATACACTTTTTTGGCATCATCGGTGCGCCCGGTTGCCACGTAGAGCTTCGCCAAGTCGTGGGTCGCCGCGGTGAAGTTTGGGTTGAGCGTCAGCGCGGCGCGGAACGCCGTTTCGGCTCCGGCATAATCCCGCTGCGCGGCGAGGACCAACCCGAGCAAGGTCTGATTGAGCGGGTTGTTGGCATCGAGCTTGACCAGGGAAGCCGCAACCTCGGCAGCTTTTTGGACCCGTCCAGCGCGGAATTCGGTGAGCACAAGAGCGGGCCCCGCGATAGTTGCGCCGGATTCGCTGGCGAACACCTGCTCGAGCTCGGCAAGACCCTGCTCGCCGCGACCCGAGTTGATCTCCGAGATCGCAACACGTGCCTTAATCGTCTGGTCTCCCGGATCAAGAGTCGCGGCTTTTTCGAACTGCTCCAGTGCCAGCTCCGGCTTGCCGTCAGCCATGTAGGCATTCCCGAGCAGGCTTAGCGTCGCCGAGTCCGCCGTCGAGTCATCAGCTCGCGGCTTGAGGTAATCGATCGCCCGCGATGGGGCACGCTGTTGCAGCGCGGCGCTTGCAATGAGTCGCGAGGCCCGCTGGTCGACGGGAACGTGAGCGAGGTATTTGCCCAGGATGCTTTCAGCCTGCGCAAATTGTCTGAGCGCCAATTTCGTCGCTCCCTGGAGATAGTACCCGGTCCAGAATCTCGGGAAGGCGGGGCTGATGCGATCGAATATTCGATCTGCCGCGTCGTATTGCTGCTGCTTGGCGAACTCAAGTGCGCGTAAGAAGTTTGCCATGAAATTATTTGGCGTGGCTTTGAGGATCGGATCGAGATCCTCGTCCGCAGCATTGAATTGGCCCCGAGCGATCTTGATGTTGGCGCGGCTCAGACGAGCCTGCAGATTTTTGGGATCGATCTTGAGCGCCTCATCGAAAAGACGCATGGCTCCCTCCGGGTCGCCCCGGACTCGCAACATTTCGCCCTTGATTTGAAGAAATTCCGCCGAGTTCGGGTTGGCGGTGATCGCCGCGTCGATCAGCTTATCCGCCTCCTCGGGCTTCGTCGCGTTCAGGAACCGTGCAAGCTGGGCCTTTGGCTGTGCCGCCTCCGGATCTAGCCGCATTGCATCGCGAAACATTGCTTCGGCTTTGTTTCGATCGTTCAGACCGGCCGCCGCAGCGCCGAGCGCACTCCGGACCTTGCTCTCGAGAGCGGGGGCGCGATCGCCCGGCTGGACCAAATCGAGGAGGTCCGCGAATTTCTCCTGCCGAAGCAAGGCGTCTGCGAGGGCTGGTAGATAATCCGTCTCGTCACCATTGCGCTCGCGCGCGGCGCGCGCCTCGCGCTCCGCCGACGCGGGGTCCCCGAGTTGAAGATATACCTGCGCGAGCCGCGCACGGAGCACAGGATCCTGCGGTGACTGGCGAACGGCGTTGCGCAGCTCAATCTCGGCGGCCTTGAGATCTCCTTTGGCCAGATATTGCTCCGCATCTTTCACCGAAGTGGAAGAGTCCTTGGCATTGGCGCCAAGGCAGGCGATCGCAAGGAGGGCGGCGGCGAACGCTAGGGTGCGCCTTGCATGATGGCGTCGAGCCTCGGGCATTGCCTTTCCTTTCATTCGCGAGCGGCCTTCATAAGTCGAGGCCGATCCGGTGCTGCTGCATCAGATCGTAAAGCGTCGGCCGGCTTATCCCGAGCAGCTTTGCTGCCTTCGACAGGTTGGAGCCGGCTTGGGCGAGAGCTAACTGAAGCACTTCGCGCTCAGCGCGAGCACGCGCATCGCGAATGGTGAGCGATTGGGTGTCCTCCCCGGGTGTAGTAAGACCGAGATCGGCGGCCGAGAGCAACGCGCCGTCGGTCATGACGACGGCGCGTTTTATGCGGTTCTCAAGCTCGCGCACGTTTCCGGGCCACGGATGATCTCTGAGCGCGGCGAGCGCAGTGGC
>DASQCY010000464.1:0-6357 GCA_035634495.1 Allostellaceae bacterium | reverse complement strand
GTCTTTTGCACTGTGGTAATAAGGATAGCGATAGAAAGCCGTATCGGTGACCATTAAGGCACGGTAGCCGTGGCGCCAAAAGCAAAGGTGATCGCTCCAGGCGACGCCCGGAACCCAGCGAAAGGTCGCGATGTGCTCGGCCGGAAACTCCGAGCCTGCGCGAAACGACGTCACCAAGCGACGCATCATCCGGCGCGACCGGAAATCGGATACAAAGCCAATGAAATTTCCCTTGTCCGGATAGAACAGCCCGAACAAAGCCGGGTAGCGCTGACTGCCGCGCTCGTCGCGATAATATCCGATCGTTTCCAGCGACACCATCAGGCGGATGTCATCGCCTCGGCGTCGGGCGTCCTGGGCATAGACGAAGCTACCTTGCTTGCGGCTCATGAAGAAGGGGGGCTCCTCATTTACGAAGGCGACAAAACGGATGCTCGTTGCTGGAGACCATGTCGTGAACAGCCGCGACAGTTCGAGGAGGGCAGCGACGCCGCTTGCATTGTCGTTAGCGCCCGGACTTCCAATCGCCGAATCATAATGCGCGCCGATGAGGAGGATCTGATCCGGATATTCTCTACCGATCCGGGTAACCTCCAGATTGGCGCAGCGCAACCCTCTTGCCTCATACCAGTGGCTGGTGACCTCATAGCTCTGCCGGCCCCACTCGCCAGCAATGTAATTCCGGGCATCGGCCAGAGCGTTGGGGCAGAAGATCTTGCGCTCGCCGATGTCCCCGGCCAGGTGCTCGACATGGGTGGAGAATGAGTCAGCCGTTAGGCAGAACGGCACTGCTGGAGCAGGCTGGTTACCAGACGCCATGGCAAACGAGCTCATCGAGCTTTCTCCGCTGTGGCCGGGTCCGGGGGGCCTCGGCCGCATAACCGATCGGCATGATCGCTACCGGCCGAAGTCACGCTGATGCTCTCAGCGCGGCGGCGACCCCCGCCTCGTCGAACGCACTGACCCAACATGAAGCGAGGGTCTGCGCCATCGCCCCGACCTGCGCGTAACAGGCGGCAATAGTGGCGTCCTGAATAAAGAACAGGGAGGCGCCTCGCCGCCGATACTTGCTTTCGCTCTGCTCAGGGCTCGCGCTGTGCGACCATCTGCCAGCCCTTGACGCGAGCCGGCACGTCAAGCTGCACATCTTGCTGCGGCCCACATCGGAGGATTTGGTAAGCCTCTTCATCAGGCAACAAGAGATGGGTGCGATCCTAGCGAATGATACCTCCTGCGGCGCCGGCTATGCGTCCGAACGCCATCTCAACCACATCAAGGTCATGGGGGTTCGCTACGATCGCGACGTGCACTTGACGGTGTCCGTCGCCTTTATTTGGCACACCTCAACAACGCCAATGAATACCACCTCGTCAAGAAAGCGAGCATGTGCAGTGCGGCACGCGCTGTGGCGCGCGCGGCTCTCGATCAGGAAACATTGGTCGAACTCTACGCCGCCAATGTGCCGCCTGGCAGCCTCTATTTGACCGTCACGGGCACCTCGGCCGAGGCCGGGATGATGGCGAGGCAGGCAGTGGCAACCGGGCCAAGGGCTTAATCACGCCGTATCGCGCGATACCGATGGAATGGGTCGCGGGCAAATATCCGGTCAACCACGTCGGAAGCTCTACACTCTAGCGGCGGTCCTGATTGCCGACGACCTCGTTCGGCAAGTCGACGAGATCGACGCCGCCGAGTGGGATCTCCTCCACCGGATCGGCTATCCGGTTGGTCAGCCGCAAATCATTGAGATGCGCGTTCGGCCCGCCGCCAGCGCTTCACTGCTGGACCTCCGTCCCCATATCGAGGAAATCGCGATCGCAAATTTTAGAGCGGCTCGATCGTTTCGCGGATGATCTCCTCGACGCCCGCCTCAGCTTCGACCGCCGGCTGTTGCGAACGCTGGCCGACACCCCCGTTCGGTCAGGATGAAGTTACGATCCTTTGGAACCTAACGGTTCCCGCCGATAGAGCGGCAAATTCGGCGAAATGCGCGTAAAACCGCCAACCTCGCCCGGCAGGGCTTCGTGTGTTCCGAGCACGAGAGAGCCGCCGGAACGCAGCCGTTCTCGCAGGTGCTCTGAGATGCGGCGTTGGAGTGCGCCGTCGAAGTAGGTGAAGGCGAGATTGCGGCACAGGATCAGATCGAAGGGGCCGTCGGGCATCGATCGGCGTATATCCTGCAGCCCGAAGTGGACACCTTCCCGAAATTCCCTCCGTAGGTAAAACAATGGCCCGCACCGGGTGAAGGCCTGCTCGACCCACTCGGGCGGCAGATCCTTGAGGGAGCTTCGGCCATAGCAGGCGGCCTGGGCCCTCTCGATCATCACCTCGTCGGCATCAGTGGCGTAGACGGTCGGACCGAGCGTCGGCCACTCCGGCGTGATGGAGAAGCGCCACACCATCACCAGAGTGTAGGGCTCCTCGCCGGAGGCACACCCAGCGCTCCAACATCTAACTGCATTGTCTCCTCTGGCCTTAACCGCGGCAGCAGTTTCCGGCAGCAGCTGCTGACCGATCGCGTCGAAGACGGCGCGATCACGATAGAAGCGCGAGATCGGAATGCGGCACATCGCCTCGAGGCGCGCCCACTCGGCCGGTTCGCGCATCAAGAAGGTACGGTAGGCGGAAAGATCGGCAAGCCCGAGCTCGGCGAGCCGCCGGTTGAGCCGCTTGCCGACGAGCCCGCGGACTTTGCGGTAGCCGGGCCAGCGCAATCCGAGCTGAGGCAGGCACCATTTCAAGAAATCTACTCGCGCATCGTCTGGCATAAACCGGTCTCAATCGGTTTCCCGCTCGAGAACGCAGCAATGCGGCGCGTTGACCGCCGCCTCGCCGCCTTGAAGGACCGCGCCACGCAGCGGATTGGGGCGATAAGCCGTGCAGCCTTTGAGGCCTTTGTCATAAGCGAATTCGTAGATCTGCCGAAAGTCCTCGAACGAGCATTCTTCCGGCACATTCACAGTCTTGGAGATTGCGTTGTCGACATGGGCCTGCAGAGCGGCCTGCATCTCCAAATGAGCGCTGACCGGGAGGTTGCGGGCGGTCACAAGGGCACCCGGCAGACCCTCGTCGTGGTGCCCGAGCTCGCGCCAGAGTTTTAAAGAATAGTCGGTGAGCTCGAACTCGCGGGCAAGGCCGGTTTCGTCGAGCACCGCGCGGCGATAGGTCGGCGCGAAAATCGGCTCCACGCCGCTCGACACGTTGCCAGCCAAGAGGCTGATGCTCCCTGTCGGGGCGATCGCGGTCAAATGGCTGTTGCGGATCCCGTAATCGGCGATGGCCGCGCGAATGTCGTCTGGGAGTGCACGCACGAACGTCCCTTCGGGGTATTTGTCGCGGTCCAGGAAAGGGAATGACCCTTTTTCGCGAGCCAGCGCCACTGAAGCCCGATACGCGCAGTGGCAGATCTGCTGCATGACGTCGGCAGCCCAGGCCACGGCCCGCCCGCTGCCGTAGGACAGCCCCAACATGACGAGAGAGTCGGCCAAGCCGGTGATACCAAGGCCGATCCGCCGCGAGCCGCAAGCGTTTTCTCGATGCTGCGGCAACGGAAACCGCGAGACATCGATGACGTTGTCGAGAAAGCGAACAGCCGGTACGACCGTTTTGGCCAGCGACGCCGTGTCGAGACGGGCGCGATCGGTAAACGGCGCTTCGATGAACTGCGTCAGGTTGATCGAGCCGAGATCGCACGCCCCATACGGGGGCAACGGAACCTCGCCGCAAGGGTTCGTCGTCGTGATTGCCTCGCGGTACCAGAGGTTGTTCATCGCGTTTATTCGGTCTACGAAGAGCACGCCCGGCTCCGCGGTCTCATAAGCGGTGCGCAGAATCTCGTCCCATAAGGCGCGAGCAGGAACAGTGCGCACGACACTGCACGGTACCGGACCGGGGTGCCCCCGCCAGTCGCGGCAGACCGGCTCCTCGCCGCTGCTGGCGGTTGCCGGAAAAATCAGCGGCCAGTCGGTATCGCTGCGCACCGCCGCCATAAAAGCGTCGGTTATCTGAACCGAAAGATTGAAATGGCGCAGCCGCCCGGGCTCGCGCTTAGCACCGACGAACGCTTCGATGTCCGGGTGATCGCAGCGCAAGGCACCCATGATCGCGGCGCGACGCGGGCCGGTTGCCATCAAGGTCTCGCTCATCGCGTCCCAGACCTGCATGAAGGAAACCGGCCCGGACGCAATGGCTCCAACGCCCTCTGCGCGCATTCCTTTGGGTCGCAGTGTCGAGAAATCGTATCCGATACCACCGCCTTGCTGCAGCGTCAAAGTACCTTCGCTCAATGCGCCCAGGATGCCCGAGAGCGAGTCCTCGATAATTCCCATAACGAAACAATTGAACAGCGTCACGCGGCGGCCGGTGCCGGCCCCGGCCAAAATCCGTCCACCTGGCAAGAACTTGTAGTCCTTGAGAATTTCGAAGAACTTGTCTTGCCACGGTTTGCGATCGCGTGGTTCAACGCCGGCGATGGCGCGAGCGACGCGCTGCCAAGTGTCTTCAATCGTCTGCTCGCAGCAATGACCGTCCTCCTGGTGGCGATATTTAGTTTGCCAGACGTGGTGTGCGATCTCGTCCATCGGCGGTGCACAACTTCCCTCAGTAGGGTTCGGCTCCCATGAAGTCTCGCCCTTTTCGCCGTCGCATTGATCCAAATCAGAGCAACAGACGATGCCGGGCCGGATAATACCTACTCTTCAGCGCGAAGGGGACGCCCGCACTCGCGGTTCAAAAATCGCCGATGCGCATCCTGATCTATGGGATCGGTCTGCTGGTCGCCGTTTCGGCTTGCGTCGAGACCCCGGTACCGCGACCGAGGCGCGCGATGCACCGCCCGACAAATCTAATGTCTCGTCTCAGACGGCGACCCTGATCGATGTCGACGGCGAGATGATGCGGCTGCGCGTGATCGTCGACAGCGCTGAGAGCGAGCGAGCATGGATGGCCCGGACGCAGGCTGCAGTTGCCGCTAGTGCCCAGACGATCGACCGGCCTCAGCTGCTCGTCGTTGTCGACCGCAATCCGGATGTCGAGCAAATACGCCTCGTGTTGGCGCGACCGGACGGGGCATGGAGCAGCCTTGGCGGGACGAAGGTATCCACCGGACAGGCCGGCCGGCGCGACTACTACCTGACGCCCACCGGCGTGTTCTTGCACACGGATCTGATACTCGACTGGCGGGCCGAGGCACATTCAATCCTCAGCACATTCGCGGCCTCGGGCTCAAGGGAATGCAAAGGGCTGCGTGCGCATCCCGGCGACGATGAACAGGTTTCTCGATCGCCACGGCATACTCGACGCGGATTACCAGCGAGCTGCGAAGGATGCCCCCCGAGTTGAAGCCATACTGCTTCCCGACCGGACGCCGACGCCGCTCGCCGGTAATGCGCTCGTCATCGTGGATTCCTTCGAGATGCCCGCGGCGAGGCTCAATGCGCCTGACGATGCGGCCCATGCGACGAGTGCAGCAGCCAATAGCTCAATGCGAATAAGGCTGCCGCTATGATCATCGCCGTGGCGAAATAAGCGGCTGTGCTCCAGATTACGTGTCTGAGCCACCATTGCATTGCCTCATCTAGAGCGTGCTCGTAGACAGGGTCCGCAGGCCACAGCGGTTGCCCAACTTCGACGCTGGCGCCGGCGAGCGTGGCGCTCACGACGCCGTTCATCAGGCATAACCTGCCCCAGGCTCTCCGAACTGACGATGAAAGGGCGGCGATCAGCGCGACCGCGATTGCCGCCAACGGAAAAATCAATTGCGCCAGAGGATGGAGAACGGCTGCCACTCCTATCGGGCCGAGTGCTGCCGACAGCCCGATCAGAGCGCATGTAAGGCTGCCCATAGCGAAGCCGGCGATCACGCGGCCGAGGCTGGAACGGTCGCCGATAATCCTCATGGCTGCGTTTCGCGTCCTCTCTTCGGGTGCCATGCGCCCCTACCCCCGCGGATCCATTAGCTGACCGATCGAAGCGTGCTGTGATACGAGACCCGCCGTCCGGTCTCTGTTTACCGCCAGCGAGGCCTCTTCGACCTTGATTCACATCAACCTCGCTGGCTGGCCGAAGGGCGCGCGCGTCAGCGAGACGTGGTGGGTCGATGCAAGAATGGGGGACCGCCGTGTTGACACCGTTGATCATGAAGCTCGAACACTTTCTGCCGTTACCGGACGGAGACAAGGAATGGCTGAATGGTCTTATCTTGCGGTTGGACGAATTTCCCGCACATTCGGACATCATACGGGAAGGAGAGATATCTGCCGGGGTCTTCGTCGTGATCGCCGGACATGCGTGTCGCTACAAGATTTTGAGCAATGGCGGCCGGCAGATCTTGGATTTTATGTTCCCCGGCGACAAAAC